>NZ_WQQD01000064.1:0-423 GCF_018785605.1 Blautia sp. MCC270 | reverse complement strand
AAGAATGGTAGAGGACGTTTTGTGGTTATGGATTTTGAAGATTATGAACGTGATCGTGCGGAAAAGAAGCTTTTGATGAAGCTGCAGGAAGCCGAAGAAGCAGTGAAAGACGGCGAAGGATGGCTGGATTTGGATGAACTGAAGGCACTTGTGGGGGAATAAGATGTTAGAATTGCGGATTAACCCGATTGTTGCAAAGGATCTGAAGACTATTCGGGATTACATTGCTGAAGACAATGAGGAATATGCGGCAAAGACCATAAAGGAAATTTACGGTAAATTTGAGAACCTTCAGATGTTTCCGGGAATGGGGGCGGATCTTTCCAAACGGGTAAGCTTTCGTACAGATTATAAATATGCAATATGGGAAGATTATGTGATTATCTATAAAGTGGGCAGTGAGTATGTAGAGATTTATCGTGT
>NZ_WQQD01000063.1:2054-2504 GCF_018785605.1 Blautia sp. MCC270 | reverse complement strand
ACACGATAAATCTCTACATACTCGTTGCCTACCTTGTAGATAATCACATAATCTTCCCATATCGCATATTTATAATCTGTCCGAAAACTGACTCGTTTGGAAAGATCTGATCCCATTCCCGGAAACATCTGAAGATTCTCAAATTTCCCGTAAATTTCCTTTATGGTCTTTGCCGCATATTCCTCGTTGTCTTCAGCAATGTAATCCCGAATATTCTTCAGATCCTTTGCAACAATCGGGTTAATCCGCAATTTTAACATCTTATTCCCCCACAAGTGCTTTCAGTTCATCCAAATCCAGCCATCCTTCGCCGTCTTTCACTGCTTCTTCGGCTTCCTGCAGCTTCATCAAAAGCTTCTTTTCCGCACGATCACGTTCATAATCTTCAAAATCCATAACCACAAAACGTCCTCTACCATTCTTGGTAAGATATACAGGCTCGCCTTTGTG
>NZ_WQQD01000063.1:0-2044 GCF_018785605.1 Blautia sp. MCC270 | reverse complement strand
TTCATCAAAAGCTTCTTTTCCGCACGATCACGTTCATAATCTTCAAAATCCATAACCACAAAACGTCCTCTACCATTCTTAGTAAGATATACCGGCTCGCCTTTGTAGCAGTTCTTCAGGACTTCGTTATAATTTCTCAAATCAGATACTGGTAAAATACTTGCCATATTCTTTCAGCTCCTTCCTTGATTTTATATTGTTTCTGCTACTTATATTATACACAAAAAGCTGTAAAATTCAACGTAGTTTTTTACAGCTTTTAAGATATTCCAATATTTCCTTGTTCCTTTGTTATATACCCTGTATCATTCTACACCAAGTATAATCCAATTATTACACTTACAGCATCGAATACGAAACTCTTTCAATTTATTATCTTTTATTTCCGCCCCATCAAAGCGAAAGTTTCCTCTTTCCAAATTGTCTCTCAACTGAAGATATTTTTTAGGACATACATCCATCTCTATCTTATTACCACAATCACATTTTATTAATATATTCATGCCCACATCTCCTTTGCTTTAATTTTTTTTCGGAATCGGTGGTATATCAGGAAGCAATTGTTTCATTTCATCTACTGAACTCGCTTTAGCCCATTCAGGCATTCCTGTTTTCCACACTAAACTGTCTGATGTAAACTGTCCTGCAGTCATCATCTGCCTTAATGTATTAAAATCATATGGACCTGTTGCCTGTCCATTCATTCCAACATAATATGAAACACCTGGAACTGGCGGTGGAGTTATACCATTTTGTACTGGCTGATTCATCCCTGCCATCATATTATTCATAGAACCAGCTATATTCTGTCCTACAGCACCGCCAACAGCCATACTTGCCATCATTGCAGCCATATTGAATCCATCTCCGCCACCAGAAAGATTTACATTTCCAGCTCCATTGGCTCCCATTTTCCCCAGTGCCTCAGCACCTGCAACTCCAACTTCTGCTTGCTTTTCAACTTGAAATGCACCCAGATTATTAGTCTGTGTCTGTTTATGCTGAGCATATTGAGACTCTTCTCTCTGAATTCGTAAACTTTCTCCATAATGCTCTACATCTATTCGCTGTCGATCTGTAATATCTTTAACTTTCGCTGCTGTCTCCGCCTTAATAGTTACGGTCGTTACATCTTTGGTTACACTCATAAGTTGCCGGTAGCCTTCGCTTGATTTGTCAATTTCTATTGTTCCTATGTCAATTCCTGATACATCTACTCCAAAATCTTCTTTCAGTCTTTTACCAATATCATATTCAATGGCATCATTGATTTCAGATATTTTAGCTTCAATTCGCACTAAAGGTATATTATGTATTGCCGGCGCATTTGCAACGATGTCTTTCACATATCTAATCACAACATCCCGAATCTGTTTTTGGAAATCATCAAGATTAAAATTGCTCAATCTATGCAACTTAATAAATTGACGATAATCGGTAATCTTAAAACTGATAGTTCCTCTTACGGCAACCGGCACTCCAAAATCATCAAAACGCGGATCATACACATCAAAAAATGGTACCCCAAACTTTATCTGTACAATCTGAGCAAGATTTATAAAGTATATTTCTGCTTGAAATGGTGTTCCCCCATCATAAGCCAGCCCTACAATACTAGCAAGCACAGGAAAATTTGCTGTTTTTATTGTCTGATCAAAAGGACCAACAATAAAGTCTTGCATAGTACCATCTTTTTGCTTATATACAAATACTGCAACTTCACCATCTTTTACCCTTAACGAAGACCCCCAGCGAATCGCATTCTCTCTATTATTCCCCTGACTCGCTCCTGCTGGATGCCATTTCCAAATTAAATACGAAGGCTCATCACAACGAATTTCATCCATAAATCCGCCTTTTCTTTTGTTTTTATTGAATAATCCCATATATGTAACCTCCCGCCGTTAAAACTATATCAATAGTTCATTACTCATCATTTTTCCCTTATAGAAGAAATCAATTTCATATAATCATCTTTGTAGTCGTTACCAGAAACTTTATTCGTTTGCACATAATAAACATAAAACCATCTACGATCTTTTTC
>NZ_WQQD01000062.1:0-3575 GCF_018785605.1 Blautia sp. MCC270 | reverse complement strand
GGAATCTTGTACAATGTATTACCCTCTTGAGAATATATAGTCAGTGTCTTTGTTTCAGGGTAATACCATGATATTAGCTCAGATCAAATCGTAATTGATACCTCATCAGCATTTTTCTTTTTTATTATTGTAAAATATTTTTTTACATTTTAGCACTATTTTCCTCTTCTATTTGTTTGCAAAAAAAGCCATAAGATTTTCTTTTCAAAACCTTACAGCTCTTCTATCATGTTGCATCCCAAACATCATCTAGCACCACTATCTGAATGGTTTACATACGGGGATGTTTTATTACCTGTACCTTTTTTCAGATCTTTATGATCGAAGCATAGTCGGCTGGGAAGTCTACGAAGAAGAAAGTGCAGAACATGCCAGCGAACTAATCCAACAGATCTGCCTAAAGCAGGGACGTCCTACAACGCAGCCGCTAGTGCTACACTCAGACAATGGATCACCGATGAAAGGCGCTACTATGTTAGCCACTTTGTATCAGCTTGGAATTACGCTATCGAATAGCCGGCCACGGAAGCATCCAGTGCCTGTCCCCGGAAAAAATGAGGAGAAGGTACTGTAAGAAATAATTGACTCCCTTAGGAGTAAATATGTAGTAGCAATAATTCATACCTTTTTAGCTGTATTTTGTATCGTAAACAGAAAGAAAATGCACTATAATCCAAGGCAATGAAAGTACTTAAAAAAGTAGTTTCGTTGCCTTGGTTCCATTTTTAGAAAGAATAATACTTAGGTGGGAAAATTCCCAGGCGCTGTGTGGAGTTTTCTGTAAGAAGCCGGGGACAGACCGCACTGTTTCTTGAAAAAGGAAGAAAAGTGGTGAGGGTCTAAGAACCCAAGCTGTGTGGAGATGGCAGAAACAGAAAGAGTGGTGCGGCTTAGCATGGACTGGGCCAGCTTGCACTTCTGGGACAGGTAATACTGGTAGGGAGCAACATGATATACCTCCTGGAACAGGTGGATGAGCCTGGAGCGGGACAGGGAAACGGTATCTGCCAGATGATCCAAGGACAGACTTTCTGTTAAGTGCATATCGATATAATTGCGGATCGCCAGTGCAGTAGGATTGATGGGAACTTTGTTTGCCAGAAAATCCGCAAGCTCCTGAATATATTGATGGAGCAGTACAGCCAGCTTGTCAGCAGAGTGTACAGGGTCGGCGGTAAAGGCATCAAGGATCCGGGTCAGAGGTGTTTCGTTATGGAAGCGGGGGATCAGGGTGACACCGTCTAAGCCGTAATCGGAGAGAAGATGCTGTACCAGACTGCCGCTGACATTGAACCAGATCTTAGTCCAGGGATCAACTTTGTCTGAATAGTAGTGGTGGTAGGTGCCGGCAGTAAGGATATAGGCATCTCCGGCATTTACAGTGAGGATACTGCCGTTTCGCTCGATATGTCCACGGCCGCTTAAAACGTATTCAAACACACACAGGGGTCTGCGATAAACCAGGATCTCATAGGCAGGATCCGGGTAAGTGATACCGGCCATGATGGGAGAAAAGCTTTCCGCGGTAGGGCCGGTGTAGACAGTGTATTTTTCAATCTGTGTGCGTGTAATTTCCTGAGGCATGGTGGTTCCTCCATTTTTTGAAAGCAAATTGCAATAATGTAATAACAGCATTGTAGTAAAAAGGAGCAAGCCTGTCAACTATGGCTTTCACCATATAAAATAAAAATGAAATCAACACAAATAACTGATCACAGGAGGACAAAATTATGACACAAATACCCAGACCGGAGCATCCCCAGCCCCAGATGAAGAGGGAGCATTGGAAAAACCTGAATGGAGAATGGGATTTTTCCTTTGACTTTGGATGTAGCGGCATAGATCAGAAATGGCAGGAAGGAAAGACAGATTGGGAGAAGAAGATCCTGGTGCCCTTCTGCCCGGAAAGTGATCTGAGCGGAATCGGCTATAAGGACTTTATCCCCGGCGTATGGTATCACCGCACCATCACATTGACAGGGGAGGAGCTGAAGGGAGATCTTCTCTTACACTTCGGCGCAGTGGACTATGATGCAAGAGTATGGATCAATGGAGTAGAGGCAGGCAGACACCAGGGCGGTTATGTTTCCTTTACGTTTAATATTACAAAGCTTGTAAAGGAAGGAGAAAATGACATTACGCTTTTTGCAGCAGATGATGTGAGAAGCGGAAAGCAGCCCAAGGGAAAGCAGAGTCATTTCTTCTACTCCATAGGCTGTGATTATACCAGAACGACAGGTATCTGGCAGACGGTATGGCTTGAGTGGGTACCGGAAAGCTACATTGAAAAAGTGCAATATTATCCAAACCTGGCAGAAGCAACTCTGGGAATTAAGGCGGTAGTAAAGGGGCAGGGCACACTGGAAGCAAAGGCCTTTTATGGGGGAGAGCCCTGTGGCAGCGTAAGCGCAAAGTCAGAGGGCGGCACCGTTACCATGACACTTCCTTTGTCCCGTCTGGAAAAGTGGGAGCCGGGTCATGGCAGACTGTATGACCTTACATTAACCTATGGAGAAGATAAGGTAGAAAGCTACTTTGGTATGCGTGAGGTAAGACTGGATGGAGAGAAATTCCTCATCAACGATAAGAGCGTGTTCCAAAGACTGGTGCTGGATCAGGGCTTCTATCCGGATGGCATTTACACAGCGCCTACAGAGGAAGCACTTGTCAAGGATGTGGAACTGTCCATGGCTGCAGGCTTCAACGGCGCAAGACTCCATCAGAAGGTATTTGAGCCTCTGTTCTTGTATCACTGCGATAAAGCAGGCTATCTGGTATGGGGCGAGCAGGGCTGTTGGGGACTGGATTACAGCAATCCCGCAGCATTAAAATATTTCCTGCCTGAGTGGATGGAAGCCTTGGAGAGAGACTTCAACCATCCCGCCATCATCGGCTGGTGTCCGTTTAATGAGACATGGGATTATGAGGGAAGAAGGCAGGATGACAGCTTACTGGCCAATGTGTATAAGATGACAAAGCTGTATGACACCACCAGACCCTGCATTGATACCAGCGGACATTATCATGTGGTGACGGACATCTATGACTTACACGATTATGAGCAGGATCCGGCAAAGTTTGCAGCAACCTACGAGTCCTTTAAACAGGGAGGTGATTTGGAAGATAATCATGGCTACAGGCAGACACCTGTAAAGGGGATCCCTACCTTCATCAGTGAGTATGGCGGTATCAAGTGGGACGAGGAAGGTGTTGAAAAGGATGGCTGGGGCTATGGTGAAGTTCCTGCTACCAAGGAGGAATTCCTGAACCGATATAAGGGACTGACCGATGCCCTTTTGGACAATCCCCATATGTTTGCCTTCTGCTATACCCAGCTGTATGATGTGGAGCAGGAGTTAAACGGTCTGTATACCTATGAACGTAAACCCAAGTTTGATATGGATGTGATAAAGGCAATCAATGCCCGTAAGGCAGCAATCGAGGATTAAAAGCATCCCGCAGAGTATAAAAGAAAGCGTGTGAGAGACATTGGGGCAATGCCATTTAGTTAGAACATAGTATTCCAAAAGATTGCAATGTATGGTAAAAAAGAATTATACATTGCAATCTTTTTT
>NZ_WQQD01000061.1:0-355 GCF_018785605.1 Blautia sp. MCC270 | reverse complement strand
ATCCCGAACACGACGGTTAAGACCCAATCGGCCGATGGTACTGCACTGGAGACGGTGTGGGAGAGCAGGTGGGCGCCAGAGTAAAAAGAAAGAAACAGGCGAAGCTGCCTGATAAAAATAGAACGGGCACTGGAAAGTGAGCTCTGTTGGAAACAGAGTGGAACCAGAAGATTTTCGATAAGTCCGGTGCTAACCCTAAATCAGTCGGGAAGGACTGTTATAATAGCTGGTTTTTACCAGTGATCAGAGTTTACAAAAACAGTTTGTGAGTTCTGATGGCTGATAAAACATCAGTCAGCATTGTACCTTGAAAACTGCATACATGAGATTTGATTAAGTTAATCAAATATCCTTA
>NZ_WQQD01000060.1:0-5915 GCF_018785605.1 Blautia sp. MCC270 | reverse complement strand
AAGCTCACCATTAATCATCAATTTTTTGATATTTTTTCTTTTCCCCTACTGTAAAACAGCATCTGAGCGTTTCGTTATATAGAGTGGTACAAATACAGCGCAAAACTAAAATGTTAGCTGGAAATTGATCATTTTGAATGGAAAATCATGTCACGAACGTGATTAGAAAATAACAAAAGCGTTCGCTGTCAGCTAATCCAGCTAACATTTTCGAACGCTTTGAAACCCGTCCATAAGAGGATTTGAACCTCCGACCCCTCGCTTAGGAGGCGAGTGCTCTATCCAGCTGAGCTATATGGACATATATGGTTGTGAAACATTTCGAACACTTCCAAAAGTTTCACAACCATTATTTTACTATATTTATTTTGAAATTACAAGAATTAATTCTAAATTTGAAAACTTAATAGTGCAGCTGACCCTGCAGCCAGATTGTTCCTTTGAAGCGGCGTCCAACTGCCGGTTCACCGAGAAGATCTTTGCTGTTGATGCAGATATCAAACTGTATATCATTGCTCTCTATAGTCATCTGGCAGATTTCTTCACCTGTCAGGATATTCTTAAATTTCATGATATCCAGAATCTCACCAAGAACATTATACTGATCACATTCGATTCCATAAGGCATGAAATAAGAATCCACGATCGTGAGAACATCATCTGTAACAATTCTCTGGGAAATCATGGAGTAAGTATCCATATCCTCCATTGTAAGGCTCTCCATAGCTTCCTCATCACCATTACGCGCTGCTGCGATCAGATTAGTCCTGTTTTTGGAAAGTTCTCTCTCCACCTTTACCGCTTCCTTATCCTTCTGCAGCGGAAAAAGGATCTTTCCCTCAGAAGCCAGACCGGAAACCGTCACCGGACGGTCCCCCGGGTCTTTCAGGCCTTTGTATTTCTCCTGCATATATTCTGCCAGATTCTGCAGATAAAAGATCATAGTCACGCCAATACGCAAATCATCACATGCTCCTGCATAAGATTCCTTATCTGTATGACGTTCAACAGTCACTTTTTCCTTGGATGTGATTCCTGTTCCCCTGAAAAATGGGAAATAATATTCCACGTGAAACTCACCGTTCTCATCGTACTGACCACAAACGCTGATTCCACAGTCACAGCCATAATTCTTGGAAAACTGTACAAATACGCCTTCCGGATGATTTTCCACGCAAACCTTTTCATCGTAGCTTGCGATCACATCACGGATGATCTCTTTTATTTCACTTCTTCTGGTAATCTGTGAAAAACCAACGGTCTTTAAATAACTGTGCACAAGAACACCTCCCTGAAAAAGCCTGCGTTTCTCTTACGCGCGTGTCTTTTTCTCAATCTTTGTCATACCGCCCATATATGGCTGCAGAGCTTTTGGAATGTTTACAGATCCATCTGCATTCAGGTTATTCTCCAGGAAAGCAATGAGCATTCTCGGAGGTGCTACTACTGTATTGTTTAATGTATGAGCAAGATATTTCTTGCCATCTTTGCCGTTTACACGGATTTTCAGACGACGTGCCTGTGCATCTCCAAGGTTGGAGCAGCTTCCTACCTCAAAGTATTTCTTCTGACGTGGAGACCATGCCTCAACATCGAGGGATTTTACCTTAAGATCAGCAAGGTCACCGGAGCAGCACTCAAGCGTACGAACCGGAATATCAAGAGAACGGAACAGATCTACTGTATTCTGCCACAGCTTGTCGAACCACATCTTACTCTCCTCTGGCTTGCAGACAACGATCATCTCCTGTTTCTCGAACTGATGGATACGGTAAACACCTCTCTCCTCAAGTCCATGAGCACCTTTCTCTTTACGGAAGCACGGAGAATAGCTTGTAAGTGTCTTCGGAAGCTCTTCCTCCGGAATAATCTGGTCAATGAATTTACCGATCATGGAATGCTCACTTGTTCCGATCAGGTAAAGATCCTCTCCCTCAATCTTGTACATCATAGCATCCATCTCCGCAAAGCTCATAACGCCTGTAACAACGTTGCTTCTGATCATGAAAGGCGGTACGCAGTAAGTAAATCCCCGGTTGATCATGAAATCTCTTGCATAGGAAATTACTGCGGAATGAAGGCGTGCGATATCACCCATCAGATAATAGAATCCGTTACCGGCAACACGTCTTGCGCTGTCAAGATCGATTCCATCAAAATTCTCCATGATATCTGTATGATACGGAACTTCAAAATCCGGAACAACCGGCTCACCAAATTTCTCAATCTCTACGTTCTGGCTGTCGTCTTTACCGATCGGTACAGAAGGATCGATGATGTTCGGGATCACCATCATATCTTTCAGAAGCTCTTCCTCAACCTCTTTTTCTCTCTGAGAAAGTTCCTCAATACGAGTTCCGGATGCAGCAACCTGTTTTTTAACCTCTTCTGCCTCTTCTCTTTTTCCCTGGCCCATAAGAGCACCGATCTGTTTGGAGATCTTGTTTCTCTCAGCACGGAGAGCCTCAACCTCCTGCTTAATCTCTCTGTTTTCTTTATCAAGTTCGAGAACCTTGTCAACTAGCTCCAGTTTGCTGTCCTGGAACTTATTGCGGATATTCTGCTTTACAACCTCCGGATTCTCTCTCACAAACTTAATGTCTAACATGATATTCCTCCTGTATTAAAAATATTCTTACTCTTTGCAGTTTTTTATTCCTTCTCAATCTCACCAAGGCCAAAGTTTACTGCTTTTCTCAAAGCTTCCACTTCTTCCTGACTAAGTACAACATAGGACTCACCTTTTACGATCTCCTTTAAATAAAGGAAACAGTTATCGCGGCTGTGAACCGCATTCAAGATCAGACCCGTATTGTTTTTATCAAGAAGCGCCAGTGCAAAGCTGAGTTTTCCACCTACATCATCAAATGCATCATACTTTTCAACGCCATATTTGCTGAACATTACATTCATATTTTTTTTGATAAAGCTGATGTCATGATCATGATCTTCCTTTGCTTCATACAGCCGATCGATCTGTGCAAATTTTCTTACAAAAACTTTTTCCAGTGACTGTGCATCTCCGCCTCTCATAAACATCTTGTACTTCCGTTCCAAACGGCTGAGACGCATATTGCTACTCACCACATTGATCAGAAGAATGATGGTAAGGATCAGCAAAACAATGATCACAATCCCGGAATCAATTCCCATGCTTTCAAAAATCCCGCTCATTCTGCCTCCTATCTGATAGATTCGAACAGATCAATGATCCTCTCCAGTTCATCTCTGGAATAATATTCAATTTCAATTTTACCTTTGTTGTTTTTCTTTCGCTGAATGGATACCTTTGTTCCCATGATACCTTTCATTTTTTCTTCCAGGCTCTCATAAATGGCATCTTCTGCTGTGTTTCTCTCTGTTTTTACTTTTTTCGCAGGAGAAACCAGATTCTTTACAAGTTTTTCCGTCTCACGAACACTGAGTTTTTCATCAAAAACCTTCATGGCTGTTGTTTCCTGAAGAGCTTCATCAGAAATTCCCAGAAGTGCTCTCGCATGACCAGCTGAGATCATATCTGCAATTACCATTTCCTGAACTTTTGAGGAAAGCTTCAGAAGACGCATGGAATTAGTTACTGCAGTTCTGCTTTTGGCAACTCTGTCTGCGATTTCATCCTGTTTCAGGTGAAACTCTTCCATCAGACGTTTGTATGCCATCGCTTCCTCTATAGGATTCAGGTCTTCCCGCTGAATGTTCTCGATCAGGGAAATTTCTACGATTTCCTGGTCTGTAAACTCTTTTACAACAACAGGAACTTCCTTGAGCCCTGCCATCTTGGCAGCTCTCCAGCGGCGTTCGCCTGCAATGATCTCAAAATAATCCTTCTTATCGGATACCAACAACGGCTGAAGAACACCGTACTGTTTAATGGATTCCGAAAGTTCCAGCAGCGCATCCTCATCAAAATGTCTTCTGGGCTGATTCAGATTTGGTTCTACGCTGGAAATTTTCACAAGTCGTTCTGCGGCCGGATTATCTTTTTCAGTTGGTTTGTCTTTTTTTACAACTGCAGATCTTGTCTTTTTTGCAGGTTCCTTTGACGGACCGCCTGCTTTGTTCGGGATCAGTGCGTCAAGACCCTTTCCAAGGCCTCCTGTTCTTCTTCCAGCCATCACTCGCCCTCCCTACCTATAACTTCTTCTGCCAGGAGGCGATAACTCTCTGCTCCTGTAGATCGTGAATCGTACAGATTGATCGGTTTTCCATAGCTTGGTGCCTCTGCAAGTCGTACATTTCTCGGTATGATCGTTTTGTATATATTCTGGTCCAGGTTTTCTTTTACATTTTCTACAACCTGAAGTGACAGATTTGTTCTGGCATCATACATAGTAAAGACCACGCCTTCGATCTTCAATCTCTTATTCAATCGGTCTCTTACCAGTTCGATGGTATGTATCAACTGTGACAAACCTTCCAATGCATAATACTCACACTGAATCGGCACCAGAACGGAGGTTGCGGCTGTCAAAGCATTAATTGTAAGCATACTCAGTGACGGCGGACAATCCATGATTATGTAATCATATTTCCGGCGAAGTTTATCCGTGATCTTTTTCAGAATAAATTCTTTATCCTCAAGATCAACCAGTTCAATTTCTGCACCGGAAAGATTCATATTCGATGGTATCAGGTCAACATTATCTACAACGTTCTTTATAATGGTATCCTTGGTCTCTGCTTCTCCAAGCAGCAGCTCATAAAGGGTGTTTTCTACTGCATTCTTGTCTGCGCCAAGTCCACTGGTCGTATTTCCCTGCGGATCAATGTCGATGGCAAGAACCTTTTTCCCTTTTTCAGCAAGGCAGGCCGATAGATTGATGGCTGTCGTTGATTTTCCAACCCCGCCTTTCTGATTGGCAACTGCAATGATTCGTCCCATTGTACCCCTCCTTTTTATTTTTTTAAGGGATTTTTACTCATTGGATATCATTATAACACTTTTATTTTTAAACTGCCACATAATGTTTCACGTGAAACAATAGAAAATAGGTTTTGAATTATTTTATTTATTGTGTAGTATACCCAAACTCATTCCGGACTAAACAGAAGTTTGACAGTAACAGTACATCGATTATAAAGTCCATCAACTCCGCATAAACTTCCAGTTTTATTTGTTACCAATCAGACTATATATTTTACGCCATAAAAACGTACCAGAAATGAAGTTCCCATTTATAGATATTTTGCTGAAATTGTTCTGATTTATCGTAATCTCGAAAATAATTCGATTTTCTCGGTATAGATATATTATCTTTTATGGAACCTTGCACACTGCTGCTACATAGACATCGAAATCCCTTTCTTTTACAACATTTATAGCATTTTCAAATTTTATCTGAACACTAAAAACATTATTATTATCAAGCGAACAAAAGTATCTGTAACCGCATTCGCAGTTCTACACTGAATAACTGCTTCGCGATTTACCAAAAGGACTACAAGCTACTCTTCCCTGATAAGAAGCAGTTCTTCAACCACTGCTTATCGTTTCTTGCAATTGAAGCCAAAAACAGTGGGACCTCCTGATTCGAGTCATACAAACAAAAGCATCCGCAGTTGCTACGCAGCTTTACACCGAATAACTGCTCCGCAGTTTATCAAAACTTGCTTGTACTCTTCCTGATACAAGCAAGTCACCAACCGCTGCTTATTGCTTCTTACACTTGAAGCAGGGGCCCCCCTGACTCGATTAAAAACTATATCACGCTACCGTAAAGCGCATATGAGTTGTCGTTGTTGCGAAACATTTTTTAAGTCAAGCGGATAAAAACATCCTCTTCACTACTGCTCATAGCTTAATAAATGTTTCGCAGTTTATCAGAAGGAGACTGTACTTCTCCTGATACAAGCAAGTCCCCAACCACTGCTTATTGTAGTTCACAATTGAAGCAGGTGAATTACTTGATTCGATT
>NZ_WQQD01000059.1:0-5064 GCF_018785605.1 Blautia sp. MCC270 | reverse complement strand
TAATATGATTATAGAAAAAGTGTGCTGCCGATAGACGGTTAGTCCACATACTTAATTGATTGAAAATAACCGTTCAGTTTGCGAGGCTGGGGCGGTTATTTTTGTGTCTTGTTATTAACTTTGCCGAATACCTTTGAGGAACGAGGGAGTGAGATATATGGAGCAATTATTGATTGTTGAAGATGATATTGGTTTGAATCAAGGTTTATGCAAAGCACTGAAAGTAGATGATCGGAAGATCATTTCCTGCCAAGACCTGAAAACGGCGAAGGAACAGCTGCTTTGCGGCGGTGTATCCCTGATCCTGTTGGATATCAATCTGCCGGATGGCAGTGGGCTTGAGCTGCTCCGGGAGGTCAAGGAAAACATGCCCGGAGTTCCTGTTATTCTGCTGACTGCCAATGATACCGATCTGGACATCGTGGACGGACTGGAGAGGGGCGCTGATGATTACATTACCAAGCCCTTTTCTCTTTCGGTTTTGCGGGCAAGAGTGAATACCCAACTGCGAAAGCAAGCGTCAAGCCATAAAAATGCACCGATCCATATTGATCTATTTCACTTTGACTTTGAAGCAATGACCTTTTATGTGGGAGATTCAAAAGTGGAATTGAGTAAAACAGAACAAAAATTACTGCGTCTGCTTGTTGAAAATCGTGGTCGAACCATGACCCGTGGAGACCTTGTAGACCGAATCTGGACAGATGGCGCAGAATATGTGGATGAAAATGCTTTGTCTGTTACGATCAAGCGTCTGAGGGATAAGCTAGGTGCACAGAAATACATTAAAACCATCTATGGAATTGGTTATAGCTGGGTGATAAAAGATGAATAAAACCGGCATTGTGATCATACTGCTGTGTTTTCTGGCGGCAGCAGCTGTTGTATTATGGGAGCGGAGAAAGGTCATAAAAACGATGGAAGAAATCGAAAGGATGCTGGACGCCGCCATGACCGGATCCTTTTCTGAAACAACTTTTGATGAAAGCCGGCTGTCTGCTTTGGAAACAAAGTTTGCACACTATCTTTCTGCCGCAGAAGCATCTTCTCAAAATATAGCACAGGAAAAAGACAAAATCAAATCCTTGATTGCGGACATTTCCCACCAGACGAAAACGCCGATTGCAAACCTGCTGTTATACAGCGAGCTTTTGATGGAGGAAACTCTGCCTGCATCGGCAAAGGAAAACGTGGAGGCACTGTACAAACAATCGGAAAAGCTACGATTTCTGATTGATTCTCTCGTAAAACTTTCCAGACTGGAAAATGGGATCATTTCACTTTCCCCTCAGCAAGCATCACTTCAGCCGCTGCTTGAAAGCGTAGTAGAACAATATGCCGCCAAGGCTTCTGGAAAAGGATTATCCATATATCTGTACGATACAGATATTTCCGCTACATTTGACTTCAAATGGACAGCGGAAGCACTGGCTAATATTGTAGACAATGCCATCAAATATACGGAGCATGGAACAATCACGATTTCTACCGTAAGTTACGAAATGTTTACAAGGATCGATATATCGGATACCGGTTCAGGTATCCCGGAAAACGAGCAGGCAAAGATATTTTCCCGTTTTTATCGTTCAAATGCTGTTCAGGAACAAGAAGGGGTTGGCATCGGCTTATACCTTGCCCGACAGATTATATCCGGTGAGAGCGGTTACATCAAGGTTGCTTCCGTTCCGGGAAAAGGAAGTACGTTTTCCATATTTCTGCCGAAATAACAACAATTCTATCAAAACTGTTAGATTTCATTTTCCGCCGGAAAGAATGTGGAAAGAATCCTATGCGATAATCTGTATGTATCAAAGGATCATTTCCTTTCATATATACAGATTTTTTCATGGAGGTACTCATTTATGGAGGTTTTACAGGCAAAAGACCTGAAAAAAATTTATGGCTCCGGCAATAATGCGGTTCATGCACTGGATGGAGTTGATTTGAGTGTAAAGAAGGGCGAATTTGTTGCAATTGTCGGCACATCCGGATCCGGAAAATCCACGCTGTTGCATATGCTGGGCGGGCTGGATCGCCCTACAAGCGGCACGGTCATGGTGGACGGACAGGATATTTTCTCCTTGAAGGAGGAAGCGCTGACTATTTTCCGCCGCAGAAAAATCGGTTTTGTATTTCAGAGCTACAATCTTGTTCCGGTGCTGAATGTATATGAAAATATCATTCTTCCCATTGAACTGGATGGTGGAAAGGTAAATAAATCTTTTGTGAAGCAGATCGGGCAGACGCTTGGATTGAGTGACCGTCTGGATGCACTGCCCAATCAGCTCTCAGGTGGTCAACAGCAGCGGGTAGCCATTGCCCGTGCACTGGCAGCGGCACCCGCTATCATTCTGGCAGATGAACCCACCGGCAATCTGGATTCCAAAACCAGCCAGGATGTATTGAGCCTTTTGAAAGTCACCAGTCAAAAGTTCGCCCAGACAATCGTAATGATCACTCACAACGAAGAAATTGCGCAGATGGCAGACCGCATTATCCGTATCGAAGATGGTCGGATCGTCTCCCAGAACTAACGGGAGGTGGCTACGATGAATGTCAAAAACAGAAAATGTATTCGAAAGCTCAGCTTAAAATCCCTTTATGCGAACCGTCGCCGCAATCTGATCGCCATTTTTGCCATTGCGCTGACAACGCTGCTATTTACTTCCATGTTCACCATTGTCTTGTCGTTGAACGCCAGTTATGAAACCTACCAGTTTCGGCAGGTAGGCGGCTATGCACACGGTACCTTTAAAGATGTTTCCCCCGAGCAGGCGGAACGTATCGCTGCTCATCCAAAGGTGAAGGCTGTGGGGGCACGGAAGGTGATTGGCATCACTGCGGAAGGTGTCTTTTCCAAAACGCCTGCAGAGATCAGCTACATGGATGCCAACTGCACCAAATGGAGCTATGCCACCCCTACTACCGGGCGGATGCCCGAAAGCGGCAAAGAAGTAGCCATGGATACGGCAGCGTTGCAGCTGCTTGGCGTAACGCCGGAGCTGGGCGGCGAGGTCACGGTTTCCTATTCCATCACGGACAAGGATCAAACCGCCTTTACTGTAACAGATACCTTTACGCTGGTGGGTTATTGGGAATATGATGAACTAATGCCTGTTCACTACATCAACATCAGCCGTGATTACGCAGATGACATCGAAGCGCAGGCAGTGAAAACAGGGTTACAGCCTTTCCGCACCGATTTGAATGTCATGCTGGCCTCCAGCACAAACATTCAAGGGCAGATGGAGCAGGTGGATACCGATCTTGGCTACACATGGGACAGCTATACCGATCCCAACAGCGTCCGAATCGGCGTCAATTGGGGATATACCTCATCTCAGTTGGAGTCGCAGCTTGATCCAGAGCTGATGATCGCCATAGCAGCTTTTCTGATGCTGGTGATTTTTACCGGGTATCTTATCATCTATAACATTTTCCAGATCTCTGTTGCAGGAGATATCCGGTTTTACGGACTTCTGAAAACCATTGGCACAACGCCCCGGCAGCTCAAACGCATCATTCGCCAGCAGGCACTTCTGCTTTGTCTGATCGGCATTCCGGCGGGGCTGCTGCTGGGCTACGGCATCGGCACTGTTCTGGTGCCTGTTGTCTTGCACTCCACCCAGTTGGATGCAGGCATCGCCACCATCAGCACTTCGCCTGTGATCTTCCTTGGTTCCATGCTGTTTGCCCTGTTGACGGTGCTCCTGTCCTGTTCCAAGCCCGGAAAAATGGCAGCCAAGGTTTCTCCGGTGGAGGCTACCAAATATACGGATGTGATGCAGACTAAGAAAAAACAGCGCAGCACCCGGGGTGCCAAGCTCCATCAGATGGCCTTTGCCAATCTGGGACGAAATAAGAAAAAAACGGTGCTGGTGGTGTTGTCTCTGGCACTGTCGGTGACACTGTTCAATGCGCTGTGTGCCTTTGTGGGAGGCTTCAGCATGGAGAAGTATGTATCCTCCATGACCTGCGCCGATTTTATCGTCAGCACTCCCGACTATTTCCGGTACAACCCGGCAGATGAATTCATCACGCCAGAACAGATCGAGGAGATCGAATCAAACACAAAGGCCAGTCTTTCCGGCACGGGATATGCTGTGCGAAAAAATGCATACCTGTGGATGACGGAGGATGCTCTGCGACAGGACTATGCAAGGTACGAAAGTGCCGAGCAGTTGGACAGCCATATGAGCCGCATGGAGCACCGGGGCAATATGGTGATGGGAGATACCAGAATCGAGGCTCTGGATAACAGTCTGTTTGATAAGCTGCAAGTGTTCGACGGAGATATTTCTCCCATGTTGGAGCCGGACAATAACGCCATTGCCATTGCGGTTTCTTTGGATGATTACGGCAATCTGCCCAATCCTGAATACTACCCCAAGGTGGGAGACACGATCACGGCTACCTATGCGGATGATGTGAAATATATCGACAGCCGCACAGGGGAACTGTGCAACGAAGACACACCGGAGGAATGCCTTCAGGCAAAATTGTATGGGGCCAGAGATGTAGAGTACACGGTCTGCGCCTTGGTAGAACTTCCGTACTCCATGGGTTATCGTTATGGTGGTATTGGATATAACGCAGTTTTGCCTGTGGACACCGCACAGAGAGACAGCGGTGGTGCGGTCGTTCCGATGCTCTACCTGTTCGACACAGTGGACGAAGCTGACGAGGCCGAAGCAGAGCAATATCTGTCAAAGCTCACGGCCGGTGAGTTTTCGCCCTTGATGTATGAAAGCAAAGCCACAGCTCGCTCTGAGTTTGCTCAGTTCCGGCAGATGTTCCTTCTGATCGGTGGTATCCTCTGTGCTATCATTGGGCTGGTGGGACTCTTAAATTTCTTCAACGCCATGATGACCGGTATCCTTTCCCGCCGCCGTGAATTTGCTGTGCTTCAGGCTGTAGGAATGACGCCCCGACAGCTCAAAACCATGCTGATCTACGAGGGGTTGTTTTACGCAATGTCTTCCGTATCGGTGGCCTTTGTGCTTTCACTGGCGGTGGGACCTCTTGCGGGGAAAATGCTGGGCAGTATGTTCTGGTTCTTTGAGT
>NZ_WQQD01000058.1:0-13522 GCF_018785605.1 Blautia sp. MCC270 | reverse complement strand
AAACAAGTTGAACTCTATCATTGCGTAATAAAAAAAAATCCTGTATAATACCAAACTGTAATATTGTATCATTCAGCGGACAGAGAAATACGCTGTGAATCATTAAAAGAAGTCAGGAGGACATAAGTACATGCGAGTCGATGCGGACGATTTTGCCCGACCTTGCAGCTGCGGGAGGGAGCACCACATAGACGTTAGAGAAATTGTAATTGAATCAGGAGCTATCGGGAAATTGGAAAAGGAAATGTCAGACGGTGATCTGAAAGAATGTATTTCCCCGCTTCTGATCTGTGACACGAACAGTTACAAAGCTACAGAGGAACTGATGGAGGATATCTATGACCGGTGTCAGGTACTGATCCTGGATGCTGAAGGTCTTGAGGCAGATGAGCGTGCCGTGGAGATCGTGGAGAATTATATGGAAGAGGACATCGATCTTGTTCTTGCAGTTGGAGCGGGGACGATCCATGATCTCAGCCGTTTTGTCGCCCATCAGTACCGGATCCCTTTTGTCTCTGTGCCCACCGCAGCCAGTTCAGACGGATTTACTTCCACAGTAGCAGACATGACCTGGAATGGTGTAAAAAAAGTATTTCAGGCATCTGCGCCACTTTTTGTTTTTGCGGATACGGATATTTTTGCTAAGGCGCCTGCAAGGCTTACAGCAGCCGGGGTGTCAGATATTCTGGGAAAATACATTGCGCTGGCAGACTGGAAGATAGCAAGTATTCTTATGGATGAATACTATTGTACAGCGGTGGCAGACCTGGAAACAAAAGCGATCCGGACTGTTAAGGATAATCTGAAAGAAATTGCAGCAGGAGAGAAAGATGCATGTGAGAAGCTGATGTATGCGCTGATCCTTTCCGGACTGGCCATGCAGATGACAGGAAACTCCAGACCGGCATCCGGGGCGGAGCACCATATGGTCCACCTCTGGGATATGGAAGTGGTCAATGGCCACCTGGATGCTCTTCACGGGGAGAAGGTTTCTGCAGCAACCATGTTGGTCCTTCTGGAATATAAAAAGCTTGCAGATGCTATCCGAAGAGGAGCCTGCAGAGTGCATGCCTTTACAGACGGAGACAGAGAACTCCTGCAGGAGACCTTCGGCAGAAAAGGGATTCTTGGAGCACTTGAAAAAGAAAACACTCCGGAACTTCTGGACGATGTAAGCACAGAAACACTTTCCGGTGCACTTCCGGAAATCCTTAAGATCATAGATCTTCTTCCTGCAGTTACAGATATGCAGGAGATGATGAGTATCGTCGGCTGCGTGAGCAGAGTCCGGGATATCGGACTGCCGGGAAAAGCGATCGAGGAGAGTCTCAGACTTGCACCGTATACAAGAAGAAGGTTGAGCCTTCTGAGACTTCGGAAGATGCTCACATACTGAGCAGGAACAGCTCATAAAAGGTTCTTTTGACTTGACATAAATTTTAGGAAAGGCAGTGATGAACGGTTTGATGAGAGTAGGAATGGGATATGATGTACATAAACTGACAGAGGGCAGGAAACTGATCCTTGGTGGTGTTGATATTCCTTGGGAAAAAGGTCTTTTGGGCCATTCGGATGCAGATGTTCTGATCCATGCGATCATGGATGCACTTCTGGGAGCTGCGGCTCTTGGAGATATCGGAAAGCATTTTCCGGATACAGACCCTGCATATAAGGGAATCTCCAGTGTGAAACTTCTGGTGCATGTTGCCGGATTACTGAAGGAGAATGACTATGCGATCGGAAATATCGATGCCACCATCATCGCTCAGAAACCGAAGATGGCACCACATATTCCGACGATGAGAGAAAATATCGCAGAAGCACTTGGGATTAAAATATCACAGCTGAATATCAAGGCGACCACAGAGGAAGGCCTTGGATTTACAGGACAGGGAGAGGGAATCTCCTCACAGGCGATCTGCTCCCTGTACAGAATCGGGAAATTGGAGGAAGAGTAACATGAAGATTTTTAACACACTGACACGCAGAAAAGAGGAATTTGTACCTCTGGAAGAAGGAAAAGTAAAAATGTATGTCTGCGGACCTACGGTATACAATCTGATCCATATCGGAAATGCCCGCCCTATGATCATTTTTGATACAGTGCGCAGGTATATGGAATATAAAGGATATGAAGTAAATTATGTATCCAACTTTACCGATGTAGATGACAAGATCATCAAGAAGGCAATTGAAGAGGGCGTTTCCGCAGAGGAAATCTCTACCCGTTATATCAAAGAGTGCAAGAAGGATATGGCAGATATGAATGTAAAACCTGCTACAACTGCACCCCAGGCTACACAGGAGATCCAGGGCATGATCGACATGATCCAGACTCTTATTGATAAAGGATATGCATATCCGGCAGCTGACGGGACCGTTTATTTCCGTGTAAAGAAATTCAAAGAGTATGGCAAGCTTTCTCATAAGAATCTGGATGATCTCCAGTCAGGATTCCGTTCTCTTAAGGTATCCGGTGAGGATCAGAAGGAAGATCCGTTAGACTTCGTGCTTTGGAAACCAAAGAAAGAGGGCGAGCCGTCCTGGCCGTCACCGTGGTGCGACGGACGTCCTGGCTGGCATATTGAGTGCTCTGTTATGTCCAAGAAATATCTCGGAGAAGAGATTGATATCCATGCAGGCGGTGAGGATCTGATCTTCCCGCATCATGAGAATGAGATTGCACAGAGTGAGTGCTGCAATGGTAAGATTTTTGCAAGATACTGGATGCATAATGGTTTCCTGAACATCGACAACCGCAAGATGTCCAAATCTCTCGGAAATTTCCGTACCGTTCGTCAGATCGGTGAACAGTATGATCTTCAGGTTCTCCGTTTCTTTATGCTGAACGCACATTACAGAAGTCCGCTGAACTTCAGCGCAGATCTGATGGAGGCAGCAAAGAACTCTCTGGAGCGTATCCTTGAGGCGGCAGGCAAGCTCAGCGACCGTAAAGACAATGGGGCGGCAGAGAATATTACAGAGGAAGAGCTTGCGCTTCTCAAAGAGGCAGAAGGTTTTGTTACCAAATTTGAAGCTGCCATGGATGATGATTTTAATACTGCAGATGCACTTGCGGCAATTTTTGAGCTTGTAAAATTTGCCAACACAAACGTAGACGAGAACAGCTCAAGGGAGTTTGCCGGTGGTCTTTATGAGGAACTTTTTAAGCTCAGTGATGTGCTGGGACTGAAAATCGAGAAAAAAGAAGAGATTCTTGACAAAGAGATCGAGGATCTGATCCAGGAACGCCAGGCTGCAAGAAAGGCAAAGGATTTCAAGAGAGCAGATGAGATCCGAGATGAGCTCCTGAAAAAAGGTATCATCCTTAAAGATACAAGAGAAGGTGTGAAATGGCAGAGAGCTTAAAGAAACTGAAAGAGCTGTTTGATCTGAAAGACGCAGACCTTCGGACTTATTCGCCGCTGACGCTGGCCTATATCGGGGATGGTGTTTATGAGCTGGTGATCCGTACTATTCTTGTGAAAAAAGCGAATTGTCCGGTAAATCGTCTCCACAAAAAAGCCAGCAGCCTTGTAAAAGCATCTGCACAGTCGGGTATGATGGAGATCCTCGAACCACTTTTGACAGAAGAAGAAAAAAGTGTATATCGAAGAGGAAGGAATGCGCATTCCGCTACTATGGCCAAACATGCCACCATGGCGGATTACCGGCGTGCCACAGGGTTTGAGGCGCTGATGGGATATCTTTACCTGAAAGAGGATTTTTCAAGGATACTGGAACTGGTCCATGCAGGACTTGAGAAGGAGGAAATTTAAATTGACTGAAATGATAGAAGGAAGAAATGCGGTCCTTGAGGCATTTCGTTCCGGTAAATGTGTTGATAAACTGTTTATTCTGGATGGCTGTCAGGACGGACCGGTCCGCACCATCGCAAGAGAAGCCAGAAAACATGATACCATTGTAAAATTTGTTCCAAAGGAACGATTGGATTCCATGAGCGAGACAGGTGCACATCAGGGTGTGATCGCACAGGTTGCGGCTTATGATTATTCTACAGTGGAAGATATCCTGAAAAAAGCAGAAGATAAGGGAGAGCCTCCGTTTATCATTCTTCTTGATAATATTGAAGATCCTCATAATCTGGGAGCTATCATCCGTACCGCAAATCTCGCAGGTGCTCATGGTGTGATCATTCCCAAACACAGAGCAGTAGGACTGACTGCTACGGTTGCCAAGACGTCGGCAGGCGCACTGAATTATACACCGGTTGCCAAGGTTGCTAATCTGGGACAGACTATTGATGAACTGAAAGAAAAAGGCATCTGGTTCGTATGTGCAGATATGGACGGAGAGGTGATGTACCGTCAGAATCTGACAGGACCTATTGGCCTTGTGATCGGAAATGAGGGAAATGGTGTAAGCCGCCTTGTAAAAGAGAAATGTGATTTTACTACCGCGATCCCGATGAAGGGGGATATCGATTCCCTCAACGCTTCTGTAGCAGCAGGGGTGCTTGCTTTTGAGATCGTGAGACAGAGACTGTCAAAATAAATACATCAAATACAGCCATAGCTGTTCGGAGAAAAAATGTGCCGATATAATGAGATGACGGATGAAGCTCTTATCGAAAGACTTCGTGCAGGGGAATCTGCAATTGCAGATTATCTGATGGAAAAGTATAAAGGTCTGGTCAGAAAAAAGGCTCGTGCCATGTTTCTGATAGGTGGGGACACAGATGATCTGATACAGGAGGGGATGATCGGACTGTTTAAGGCAGTCCGTGATTACCAGCCAGACAGGGAGTCGTCTTTTCAGTCTTTTGCAAATATATGTATTGACAGACAGATATATACTGCAATTAAAAGTTCAAACCGCCAGAAACATCAGCCACTGAACACTTATGTGTCTTTAAGCGACGGAGAGGCGGAGGAAAACTTCAGAGATTCCTGTGTGGAGCATGATAATCCGGAATCGATCCTGATCGACCGGGAAAATGTGGCGGCTCTCGAAAATGAAATGAAAAAGAGCCTGAGCCCTCTGGAAAACAGGGTACTGCAGTTGTATCTGGATGGAAATGGATATATGGATATTGCCCAGATCCTTGGAAAAACACCGAAATCCATTGATAATGCACTGCAGAGGATCCGTGGGAAAATTAAAAGCTATTTTTGAGAAGAGTAAATACCTCTTTCCTTTTGAATATAAAAGTATTAAAATAATATTCATAAGGAGCAGAATAAGAAAGGAGACCAAATTATGGCGAAGATCAATAAATATTGGGGACTTGTTGCAGTAGGAGCGCTTACCGCTGCCGCAGCAGGAGCTATCGCAGCACTTGTATCCAGACGATCCGTATGCGAAGAAGACTTTGAGGATGATTTCGAAGATCTTGATGATTTCAAGGATGACGAGAAGAAGGAAGAAAAAGAAGAGAAAGAAGTCTTCCAGGACTGGGACAAGACTGCATCTGAGACTGTAGAAGTTTCCAAAGAGGCAGAGGATGCTGAAGAGGCACCAACAGAAGCAGAAGAGGAAACACCTGCAGATGATGAATCGGAGGCCGAAGCGGAAGAAGAGACAGAAGCAGAAGAGACAAAGACAGAAGAGTAAAAAGAGAATCCTGCGTGCTGTGTCTGTGAGCGACAGCACACAGGATTTTTTGTGCTATAATCATGAAAATATGAATTTTTAAAAAAATAAAAATAATGTATTGACAATATGACAATCATCTGATAATATAAACAACTGTGAGCGGCACAAACGTCGCGAAACAAGCTGCTGTGGCTCAGTCGGTAGAGCGTCGCCTTGGTAAGGCGGAGGTCACGGGTTCGATTCCCGTCAGCAGCTTTTTTTGTGTCTAAAAACTAAAGGGTTTTTGAAGATTGGTAAGGCGAAAGGTAATCAAAAAGGTAATCAGAACAAAAGTTCGTGAAAAACAAAATTAAAACGAGATTGAAACCAAAATAAAAACAGGAGGAAATCTTGCACATATGACAAATAATAGAATAGTAAAAAGAGATGAAAGAGACGAATTTCAAGGCTCATGATAAGTCGAGACTGTAGCGTACAGTTTACGGACAAGTCATGAGCCTTTTTTTACTTTTTATTTTGAAAGCATCTATTATTCACATCTTTCCCCGGACTTACATATATAGCTGGTCTGTGAGTGCGTATTTGATCTGTAAAGAGATTGAAAACATTAAGACGAGAGTTTGTCCATCTGACGAGTGAAAATGGCTTACAGGACGAATTAGAAGGCCAAAAAAGAAGCAGATCCCAAATTTAGGAATCTGCCCCTCTGTGAAAGACTAAAGAGAGTTCTTTTTATTTACAGTTTGTTTGATATTGGTAATAATGAAGCCGTTTTTGTTATTGGCTTTTTTTAAATATATTTTGTATGTTCCCATATACCCATAGTTTTTCTTGGTCATCCAATTATAAAAGTAAAGATTATATGTTACTTCGTATGTCTTGGAACCTGTTTTCATGATCTTTTTTACGACACCATTTGGAGAATCTTCGCCCCAGTTACCGCCAGTATAAACAATCTTACCATTCTTATTACAAAGCAAGTAAGAAGGATTTCTAGGGATACCATATTTTGTAAATTTCGTAAATTTTACGGTAGAAGTATTGAAGTAAAGCTTCAGTTGTGGCTGAATTTTTTTCTTTACGTAAGAAATATTTTTCTCCCACAAATTGTAATTTTTCATAGTTACCATGGTTGTTCTGGCGTAATCATCGAATTTGAAATATTGCCTTCTACCACAACAGTAAGCAAAATAACTGTCAAATCCTTCTAACATCTTAGTAACCGATTTGCGGTATGTTTTTGTTACGTCTTTTCTGGTGGCTGCTGATGCTGAGATCGGGAGTGAGAAGATCATGATAACAGACAAAAGAATGATAAGTGATTTTTTGAGCTTCTTTTTCATAGATGTTTCCTCCTTCAATGATTCTTGATATCATAAGAATACTGCAAATGATGAAGGAGAACAAGGTAAAAATAATTTTCTAAGTATCCACCATGTTTTCTAATACACGGCAATACCTCAGATGTCACCCAGCGTTTGAAACGTTTTGCAGATTCAAGTTTACTGCTGAGGATAAGAGAGTAGAGACCGGATTCGTTAATAATGGTCATTTTCTGGATTCCTGTAGAGCACCCACCCTGAAACGGGGTGAGTGTTTTATCCTCTTTATCAACATGTCTCGCAATAGCATTTTCAGTTTTCGCATATCCTAACGCCATTGCTACATCTTTCCCTACGAACCATGGCTCTCCATCAATCTCAATGCAGCGCAGATTTCCAAATTCTGGATGATTGAAGGTCTCACACTGAGAAGCGGAAGAAGAAGGGGTTGTGGCTGGTGTAATCGTGGTAAATTCATAAAACCATTACCCTGATTCAGGGGACAGGTTAGAAATTAAAAGTCGTGTTTCCCGACCTTTGAAATTGCAACGTAGGAATAGGTGTTGTTATTTTAACAATACTTATTGATCTGCACCGTCGATTTGACGGGTCAGCTTTTTCATATATTATAGCATACTTACACATCTTTTCTGAACACTTCACACATCATTTTCACTCCAAGACAGAAGCCATTTCTGAAATTCTGCTCCAACTCGTCTGCCAGAAGATTAAGGTTCTCATCCATGACCTGATCCAGAGCGGCCGCCTGATCTTCTGTGAGTTGTTCTTTAAGAACATGATAACCATGTAAAGCCTGATCCTTATGTATACGGTACTTGTTCAGGGCGTCCAGTGTGGCTGCACTTACATGTGAGTTGTAAATCTGATCTATGATATCCATAATGCTATATTCCTCTCTAATACGATTGTTTCTATCTAGTGACAATAATATCATGTTTTCCAGATATACTCAATACAAAAGTTACTAATTAGTCACAGGAGTATATCTTATGCAGTGGATTTTACAGGACGTTCCAATAGGTAGAAATATCCAGAACATACGGATGAAAAAGAACATGACACAGGCTGAAGTCGTAGGTCAGTTACAGTTGATGGGAAGCAGTATGTCCAGAAGTACACTTGCTAATATTGAATCGGGCAGAAGAAACATAAAAGCCAGTGATCTTAAAGCATTGCAGAAATTATTTGCTGTAGACTATGAGGAATTTTTTGAAGATTAAAAAATATATATTGAAATAATATAAAAATTGTGATATTATACAGAAGAATTAAAAGTCAATTCCGACAGTAGGAAGGCAAAGATGAAAGTATTTGCAAACAAGGACTGACGAAACTTGTTAATATATTCGTTACAGGGGCTGATATTCCTGTGTTGTTCTTGTATAATGATAATGTTATACGGGGTAATGGTCTTTACCAGTGTACAAAGGTTTTTTAACCGATGTGACAACGCTATGAATGATATATCAAACTGATTGCATATTTAGCCGAAATTTGATGTGAGAGGGGATTTATATTTTTCTAAATAGACGGCCTGTACTTTAGGTGATATCATAAATAATGATACACTACAACTGAATAGCGAACATAGTAGCCATGCCAAAATGGTAAGGGTGGTGAACATTCGTGTTTATTTTTTAAGCACTTTTAATGTCTTAGAAAATAATTAGTAAATGTATATTCCTTCTTTGCGCTCGTTGAGAAGGTAGTGTATATGCTATGTGGGATATGCCACGTTGAGGATTGTTAGGCTAAGTAATAGTGAAAAGTAGTTTTGCAGTATGACAACCTGTCAATAGTTTTATACCGCTGATTAGGGATAGTATGTAATTTTATATTTCTAAATAGAAGATATGGTACACAAAGTAGTGTATCATCTTTTTTTACACAAAAATAAATTCAGAATATTCTTGAAATGATAAAATAAAACTGAAAATAATGTTAGAATGTAATCATGGAGGCGGAGATTATGGCATGTAATAAAAGAAAACCAATGATGATGTCATTATTTGTATGCCCGGAATGTGGACTAGAGATGTTTCTTCCCGGAATACATGGATCTCAAAGAGAAAAAGGGCACATTAAGGATATATATTGTTTTAAATGCAAAGATGTTAAAAAGTTTAAAGAATATAAATACAAAGAAAGTTACCGAAACTTAGATGGAGATATAATTGGGGCTTAGTTTATTGATGGTTGTAAAAAAAAGGAGGTAAACACTTATGATTATGAGTTTTAAAGATGCACAGAATTATAAGGAGTATGCAGATTCTACGGACGACCTGATTAAAAAATGTGAGGATATTGTTAACAATCTTACTCCGGAAGAGGCAAATGCAAAATGTAACTGTATTATTCAGTTCGGTGATCGTATAATAACAAATAAAGAACATTACGAAGACTATGTGCGATATGTAAAAGATGCTGTAAAAGGAGCAAAACGCCAAACGGAAAGTATGAAAAATTATTATGAACGTTACAGCGTCCCTAAAGCTTATATAGAACTTGAAGAGATGAAGTATATTTATAATCAAATTTGTACTAAATCAGGAACTCCTCCACAGATGGAACAGCTAATAAGAAACACATATGAGGAGTTTAAATATAGGAATAGTCCTAGTTTGCGAAGGAAGAGAGAAGAGGAAGAACGCAGAATAAAGCAGATGCAAGAGGATGTTAAGAAATATACCAGCCCGGACGAACCAACGGTTGGTTATGCTGAATTAATGAGACGCAAGGCAGCTGCAAATCCTCCAAAGACTTCTTTATCTCAGGATGAGATTAGACGTTTTGACATGATGAGTGAAGAATGGCTGGTGAAATGGTGTCATTTCTCATATAACTGGTATTGGGTTGTACCATGTCTGCTATTATGTATTGTGGCCAACGGAGGACTGATTGCTGCAATCGGATTGATTGTGTTTATGATATGTGGCGAGATATACTCTATGAGAGTACAGGAATACTGTGGCGTGATCTTGCCATGGTACCAGAACTCTGGAAAAACATTGGAGAAGAGGATCATTAACAAGTATATCAAGAAGTGAAAGGAGAATGGAGCAATCGCTTTATAAAGAGAATAAACAGTTTGCATGGGAGTAAGAAAAAATGGATAGTTATGTGAAGCAGTATAAATCGAGAAAACAAACTATAATTAATGGAGAAGTTGTTGATATTGAGTTTATTAGAAAATATTATAAAAAATTATCAGATTATGATAAGCAATTATTGTTGATGTATTGTAATAGAGTTGTTAATAAAAAATGGAAGAAAAAAACAAAAAAATATTTTTCGCCGTTATTTGAAGAAATACAAAAAAAATATTCATTGACATATACTGAAACGGCTCAATTCTTGAATTTATGTATACAGTATAGCTTTTATCCATATCCGTTTTATACTAATAATTTCAAAAAAAATGAGCCACAAAAAAAACATAATTCAAATCAAATTATAAAAAATAAAAAAAATTCTTCTGGAAAACAAATGCGAGATCCTGACAAAGAAGAAATTGAACGTAAGATGAAACTATATAAAACCAAACCAGCGCAGTATTCAGTAAGCACAACAGAGCCACCATCTTCAAAAGTACCAATGCCAAGAATGCCAAAACTTGAATATGATGAAGTACCTGATTTTTTGCAAAATGTGACGTGGCAAAAATCAGATGTAATAGTAAGGGATGTTTGGGTTTTTCATGGATTTTTGTATTGTTCAAATCAAAAGCATGATTTATCTTTTTATAATGTAAAAATATATGATATAAGAAATGAGTACCGTACATGTACAGCAAATGTTATTTATTGTAATGTTTGTAATAAATTTTTTATTGATAGTACACAATATAAAAAAATAAGAAAAAATAATATTTTGCCGAATATGCGGATTCATTCTGAAGATATAGGTTATGGTAGCTTTAAACAGGAATCTGAATTAGCATTATACGGATATAATGCTAGAAGAGATACATCTAAAAGCACTAGACAGCGAATTTTATATGAAGTTATTGAAAATAAATTAATGAATCCATCCTCAGTAATCTCTCATTTGGAAGGATTAATAAGTCTTGCTGAATATAATGAGCGAAAACAAGATGTAATTAAGAGATACGAGGAAGATATTATGTTTATTCATAATTCTTTTGATGAAGAAAAATGGTGGGAAGAACATCCGTTAAAAATAGAAGCCAATATCAGATGAAAGTAGTGAATATTCCCCAATTCTCCCAGTACTCACACCACTAATTCCGATTATCACCTTTAAAATCCCTATCATGTAATCTATCGGAAGATCCGTTGAAACACTCTGTTTATTCGCCCTGAGTGATGCAAAATTCTGTCACAGGAATTGAACAGAATTGGACCAAAAATCACTGGAAAAAGCAAACGGCAGCAGGTTGGATTAAGCTTGAGTTATCGTGCAGCCGTTGTTGCTCCGGTGAGGGCGATTCAGAGAGGATGAAAAGAAGGTCGGATCTGTAGAAAGCGCAGGGAAGATCTAGGAGAAATAGATGTACTGAGTGTGAGAGGGAGCTGCGGTAGAGCCGGGACCGAGTTGTGAGCAGATAAGGGACGGCTGTGGTGGTGAGATGCTGGATCGGGTAGGACGGTTGGGATAAAATCTGAGGACTGGAAGATAGAAGAATCCGAGATGAATATTGTTAAATCGGGGCCGAGTTGGATCTGGCAGGTGAGCGGAATGAGATGTGCCTGGTTGGTGATGGATTGACGAGATTGATAAACTCTTAACATGTGAGCGAATGTTCATATGTATGCATCCACAGAATATGAGTACGATAACCAATATTTTGAGTTACCATTTGAGCAGAAGATTACAGTATTATTTCTCACTGTAAGTAATTCCTGCTGCCAGATACAAGCTTTTTCAGACTGGATCACATTATCCTTCTACGATCAGGACGGATCAGAATGATCCAGCGTTATTCCATATGCAGTCTGTAGCAATTTAGAATTTCAACAGAGACACAATAAAAAAGTTGGCGATTCCCTATTTAGAGCAAGGGTTTACGCCAACTTTTATTTTTCAGAAAAGCTTCAATTTTTGAGCATGGTCAGCGCATGACTATGTTAAAAACTTAACACATTAAAATCAATCAGCAGATCATTATAGATTCCAGCCTTAACAGAATCCGTAAAGGAATACTCGTCCATTGTTGATTGTTCAAAATTGTATACAATAATTCTGCTCTTGTCAGGATCAACAATCCAATATTCTTTTACACCTGCCGTTCTGTACTTAAAGAGCTTGGTATAATAATCCATCCGTTTACTTGCAGGAGAAACGATCTCTATAATCCAGTCAGGAGCACCATTGCAGCCCTTATCATTCAGCTTGTTTGGATCACAGATAACAGAGATATCCGGTTCAACATATGTGTTCGTGGATTCATCCAGATAAACTGCAAACGGGGCAGCATAAACTTGGCACTGTCCCTGATGATCTTCAATGTAACGATCAATAATACTGGTGAGCCTTGTTGAAATCCGTTGATGCTTGCGACTAGGCGGAGCCATGTAATAAATCTGTCCGTCAATCAGTTCGGCACGTTCTCCCTCTGGAAGTGCATATATATCTTCTATAGTATAAGTATTTTCTTTGAGTAATGGCATATTTCACACTCCCTTCTTAATAAGTCATGTCCCTGTTCTCATTATAACGGATTGCAGCAAAACATTCAACGCTGATTCGTTTGCTCTATCATCTCAGAGAGCAGTTCCTTCTTATATTTATAGAATGTCTTTCTGGTAATCCCGGCCTGAGTAATGGTTTCCAGATCGTTGAGTGATCCGCCGAACGTTTTGTTATGCTTCAGGATGATTTCTTTTGCTGCTATAGATTTCTTCGTTACAAGCTTTGAACCGGAAGCCTGTCCGATCTGTTTACCGGAAAGCCTTGCGGTCTGCATTCCTTCTTTAGTACGTTGCCTGAGATCCTGAACCTCTTTTTCTGACTGTTCAAAAGCAAGTCGGATCTGTTCCTTGGCAAGCAGGAGCAAATATTTATTGATCCCTTCCAGAATACAGTCAATGTCGGTCCCTGTAGTTGGGATGCCACCTTGCAGCGCACTTTTATAGGTTTCTGTGTTTATGTGTGGTTCCTTCAGGAATACAAGATTAATTCCTTTGCTGAAAAGATCCTCATACATGGTAAAACCTTCTTCTGCATCACGGGACATTCTGGAAACCGAATCAAAGATAATGGTATCACCTGCGTTGAGCTTTTTCAGGAGCTTTTCAAATTCTCTTCGTCCCTGAAATTTCGTTCCGGTAAAAACTTCTCGGATGATCTCAGACTGTGGATATGCAGCAAGGATATTCCTGATCTGCCTTTCAATGCTTTGCTGTGGTGTGCTGATTCTTGCGTAACCAAAATATCTGTTCATGATGTTCCCTTCCTGTAGTAAATTTAAGGCTCCCTTAAAATGACACTGTAATAAGACTGCCTTGGAGCCTGAAATGGTAATGGTTTTACTACTTTTTGCATACTACCTTACTTTTACCACTAATTTGTCAGCAGATGTTTACGGAATTTCTGCCATGCACGGTTATAAACCTGTCGAGCTGTTTCTGTTGGCTTCGCTTCCTGTTCGGCCTGAGAAATGA
>NZ_WQQD01000057.1:0-385 GCF_018785605.1 Blautia sp. MCC270 | reverse complement strand
CCGCCATGCTGACAGAACTGAAAAAGCAAGAGGAGTTTGCTTTTCTGAAAGCAGCAGATTCCATTGCATTACAGCAGTCTCTGCGGGATCTCGACCGGGGATTTGTGAATTTCTTTCAGAAACGGGCCTCCTATCCAACCTTCAAAAGTAAACATAACCGGTTCCAGTCATACAGAACGGTAAATCAAAAAGATAATATCCGTATTGTGGGAAGATATATCAAACTTCCGAAACTTGGATTTGTTAAAATACGGCCGTCGATGGAAGTGGAAAAGATTAATCACGTGATCATTGAGCACACACCAGCTGGAAAATATTTTGCGGTTTTAAATGTTGATTTTGAACCGGAACCACGCTCAAATGCTGGCGGAACGATAGGGATTGA
>NZ_WQQD01000056.1:0-16799 GCF_018785605.1 Blautia sp. MCC270 | reverse complement strand
CAAAGCACTCCAAATATCAAAACATTACAGAATGTAACATAAAGAATCATCTACAAAATGTTCTATCTAAATGGCATTGCAGACGGCCTTCGCAACTCCGAGTGCTTCCCCTTCTCGCAAATTACCGCCTTCCAAAAGGCCGAACCTTTATCCCCAAAATAAAAAATTATAAAAAAAAGAGACCGTCAGACCAATAAAGTCCAACAGTCTCAAAAAAGAAAAAAACTCTTTTTATTCTTACACTTTCTTATTTATTCTTAACTTTCTCCAGCATCTCCTCAGCTCTCTCAATCTCACTCTTCTCATCCTTCGGAAGAACAATATTAAGAATAATCGCAAATACCGCTGCCGGAACAATACCGGAACCGCCGAAGATCAGGCTGATCGCCTGTGGCAGATGCACCAGGATCGCTGTATTGGAGCCAAGTCCATAACCAAGACCAAGTGCTACGGAAACGATCGTAACATTTCTCGGTCCGATCGGCCACTTGGTAATTAACTGGATACCGCTGACAACAATAGATGAGAACATCATAACAGCAGCGCCGCCAAGAACACTCTGCGGCATGATGGAGATCAGTGCAGCAAGCTTCGGGAACAGTCCGCATGCGATCAGGAAGATTCCTCCTGTAGCGATACAGAAACGGTTTACAACCTTATTCATTGCAACCAGACCAACGTTCTGGCTGAAGGATGTGTTCGGAAGCACACCGAACAGTGCTGCGAAGGAAGATCCAAGTCCGTCACACATAACACCACCGGAAAGCTCTTTGTCTGTAGCCTCTCTTCCAAGACCACCCTCTGTGATTCCGGAAATATCACCAACTGTTTCAACTGCAGTTACAATAAACATGATCAGGATCGGCACGATCGCACGTGCGTCAAACACCCATTTTACAGGCATCAGTGCCGGTACCGCAAACCATTTTGCCTGAGCAACCTTGTCCCAGTTGAGAACCCAGGCCTTTGTAGCCTCCACAGTAGCACCTGTGTCATCTACATATGTAAATGTTGTAGGAAGTACCATAGCCATGATACTTACCAGAATGTATCCCACGATAATACCGATGAGGATTGAAGAAAAGCTTGTGAAGCCTTTTGTTCCATGCTTCAGTACAATGATCACGATCAGAACTACAAAGCCTACAAAAAGGTTTTCAAGAGAACCGTAATCCTTTGCGGAGCTTCCGCCACCGAAAGAGCTGATTCCCACACCGATCAGTGAAAGACCGATTGAAAGTACAACTGTACCTGTTACAACAGATGGGAAAAATTTTCTCAAGGGCTTCAGAAAGCTTCCCAGAACAGTCTCAAAAAGACCGCCGATAAAGCAGGCTGCCATGATCGAACCATAGGCAACGACACCATTTCCCATAACTCCGGCAACACTCTGACATACGCCGATGAAGCCTGAACTTGTTCCCATAACGATAGGAAGCTTGCCACCGACCGGTCCGATCGTAAAGACCTGTACAAGTGTAACAATTCCTGCGATCAGCATTGCATTCTGAAGTAATGCAACCTGAAGATCCCCTCCTGCTTCGATCCCGCAGGCTGCCGTGATGATCAGAAGCGGGGTAAGGTTACCCACAAACATGGCAAGCACGTGCTGCAGTCCAAGGGGAATTGCCACCTTAAGAGGTGGGCGTCCGTCCAGCTCATAAGGGCTGGCTGTGTTTTTCTCCTGTTTTTCCATAATGAATCCATCCTTTCTTTCCCTATGTCCTGACGATAACATAAAAAAGAAGGCAGTTATACCCACTGCTGAATATAACCGCCCTGTTATCTGTCAGTACACGTATCGTGTCTCTTCTGTTTCGACACTCTTATCTGAACTGTTATTTCAGACTCCTGAAAAACGGGTTCATTATACAGTATCCCAACATCTATATCAAGTGTTAATTAACAAGTTGTTGATTTTTTTGCAGCTTTTTTTGCCTGGCTCTCACTCCAGAGCTCATCGGCCTGTTTTTTCCATACCTCTGCATAGTGATCACACTTTGCACAGAGATGCTCCGCTGTTTCCGGAGACTGAAGATCTGTAGATTTCGCTCCTGCACGTTCAACCATCTTGCGGAGAAGCTCAGGATTTTCAAGCATCGGGCATGGACGAAGCATGTTTTTGTTGAACGGCTGACCCTTGTGATACTCCATAAAGATCGGGCTCTTCAGCGCCTCAAGGAGTGTACATTCTTTAATGTTCGCATTGGAGAAATGAATGAATACACAAGGATCCACATCCCCGTTTGCATTGATATGGAGGTAACGACGGCCACCTGCGATACATCCGCCTACATACTCTGCATCGTTCTGGAAGTCCATAGTGAAGAGAGATTTTGTGGCACGGAATCTGCGGACGCTGTCATACATTTTGATTCTCTGCTCCGGTGTGGGGAGGAGATCTGCTGCTGCATCATTTCCAACCGGCATATAGTGGAAGAACCATGCAAAATAAGCTCCGCACTCGATCAGATGATCAAAATACTCCTCACTGCTTACTGCATCTACGTTTGCGGATGTGTAGCATGTGGAAACACCGAACGGAAGGCCGTGGCTCTTCAGAAGCTCCATGGCGTGCATAACCTTCTGATATACACCATCACCACGACGTCCGTCTGTAGTTGCCTCTGTTCCCTCAAGGCTGATAGCCGGAACGAAGTTTTTCACACGGAGCATTTCCTGACAAAATTCTTCGTCAATAAGAGTTCCGTTTGTGAAGGAAAGGAACTCGCAGTCCGGATTCATCTCACAGATCTTAATGAGATCCTTTTTGCGGACCAGTGGCTCACCGCCTGTGTAGATGTACATATAGGTTCCCAGTTCTTTACCCTGTTTTACGATAGAATCGATGGTCTCAAGATCCAGGTTCAGCTTGTGGCCATACTCTGCTGCCCAGCATCCTGTGCAATGAAGGTTACATGCGCTGGTAGGATCAAGAAGAATTGCCCACGGTACATTGCAGTCATTCTCTTCTGATACCTTTTCCTGCGTTGCACTTCCCTTAAGACTGGCATTTACAATAAAGTTGCGGAAAAATGTCTGGCGTACGCCGGCATCCAGCTGATACATACGAAGGATCAGCTGATACCAGTTGTCCTTTGCCTCGATGGAGTGACGGATCGCATTTCTCTGTCCTGCATACCAGCCATCCGGTGTTACTTTATCAACCATTTCCATGATCTTCGGTATGTTTGTCTCCGGATCCTTCTCAAGATAATCCAGTGCTTTTGTTACGGTAGCTGCGATCGCTGCCTGTTTTGCTTTGTCTACGATTCCCATACTCTATTTCCTCCTATGTTATTATCTAAAGTGATTGGTTATTTTTATGTTTATGTTTAAAGCCGACTCTTGATGATCTTGATCGTCAGGATCCCGACCCATAGATTGAGGATCCCTTCCAGTAAAATGGAAAATCCTACCAGCACCATCATCATAGCTGCTGCTTCAAATGGTCTGATAAAAACCAGAACTCCGATCACTCCGGTGACCAGTGCGATCAGCAGGATCTGCCACCACAACGCCAGACCGAATCTCTTCGCATCTACAGACATCTGGATCTTAAACAGGGCATCTGCCAGGATCAGGATTCCGAACACGGAAAAAATAAGATCCACTGCGAAATTTTTTCTGGCTATCAGGATCACTCCCACTGCCATCAGCAGGATCCCGAAAGCCAGATCAAACTGAAATGCCAGACAGAAAGCATCTCTCGTGAAATATCCGCTGATCTTAATAGCTCCGTACAGGATCAGCATGATTCCCATGAGCACGCACAGCATTTTTACAGAACTTTTCGGCTTCGCCATCAGAAAAATACCCAGCACACAGAACAGTAATGACATGACGATGTAGATGTTTTTTACAAGCTTCAGCTGTTTCAGGTCATCCATACGTTCCCTCCTTGATAATTTTTTCTCATTTATTGTACTGAATTATACATCCCTGTGTCGTTTAAAAAAACAGACAAAAAAGAGCCAGTGCCTAAATTTCAGACACCAGCTCAAAATTAACCGTTTCTATACCTTAATAATATTCGAGGACATTCCTGTTCTACACTAAATGGATATTTTTAATCTTCATTTAGTTGAGATCATAGCTTTTATTTCAGATTTTTGTACTGACTCTCAAGGCTCTTCTCGTAAATATACTCCAGCTTATGCATATCTGACAGGATATCATAATCCATATCATGCCGTAACCAGTCCAGGATCACTCCCACAAATACACATTTATAATACCGGCTTATAAGATGCCTATCTTCCTGATCCATTTCGAAATCTCCGACCGCCCTGTTGATCAGCTCCTCCACCACACGCTCTGCGGCATGATCCAGATAATCGGCAAATACATCCCTCTGGATCGAGCGGTACAGATGTAGCATGGCTTTTTTGTTCTTCTGAACTGCGTTGACAAGGATTTCCATACAGTCGCTGACTGATTCCGGTACTTTCTGATCCTTCAGAATGTCATTCAGCTCTTCCTTTACCATTGCTTCCACTGCATCCGGAATATCCCTGAAATGGTAGTAAAATGTATTCCTGTTTACTCCACAGCGTTCCACGATGTCCTTTACCGTGATCTTGGACAATGGTTTTTCGTTCATAAGTTCCGTCAGTGTATGCAGTATGACCTGTCTTGTAAAACCTGGCATTTTTTCTCCCCCATCACAAGCTTTCCTCGGGTTATTTCCTTATTATGTCATAAAAATAACATACTTTCAAGCAACAACATGTTCGAAAATGTCCATAAATCCCCGGAGATCTTTCTCCCGATAACTGTCCCATGACCTGGCTGAACAAGGTTTTGTCAGATCTCTTCTTTCTGTTCCTGCACTTTTTTCTCTGGCTGAACATGAACGATTCCCTCCACAACGGTATGGTTTCTGACCTGATTTACCACAATATCCAGGTTTTTCCAGCTGCATCGGAACTGTTCTCCGTCCTCCGGTACACGTTCCAGAACTCCGCAGACAAAGCCGCTGAAAGTATCATATTTTTCTACAGGAAGCTCCACATTTATGACCTCTGCCACATCATCCAGGATCGCTCCTCCCTGTATTTTCCAGATATGTTCTCCTGTCTTCTCAATATCATCCGGCTTCGGCAGATCTGTCCTGTCGTCAATATCTCCCACCAGCGTCTCCACAAGATCATGCAGAGTGACAATTCCTACAAAGCAGCCATATTCATCCAGCACTACTGCAAAATAATCCCGTTTTTCCCTCATTTCCCGGAAGATCAGGTTGGCACGCATGGATTCCGGTACAAAAAACGGTGAATAACAGGCATGCTGCAGAACAGCTTCTCTGGATCTGTCATCCAGGCGGAAATAATCTCTGGTGTCCAGAATATGGATAATATCATCCTGATCTTCCCCGCATACCGGATAAAAGGTGTGACGGTTCTCTCTGATGATCCGTTCCCATTCCTCATCGGAGTCTTCCATATAGAGGACAACCACATCTCTTCTGTGTGTACAGATCTCATCTGCCGCAGTATCATCCAGGTCAAAAACATTCTGGATCATCTCGCTTTCTTCCTGCTGGATGCTGCCCTGTTCATTTCCCTCTGTAAGCAGCATACGGATCTCTTCCTCTGTGGCCTGCTCCTCTTTTTCTTCCGGTTTGATTCCCATCAGATACAGCACACCATTGGCAGTTACTGTCAGAAGTGCAGTAGCCGGCCAGACTGCGATCATCGCGATCTTAAGAAGTCCTGCCAGACGCAGAGACAGCTCATCCGGATTTTTCATTCCCAGACGTCTTGGCACCAGTTCTCCGAACAGAAGACTTACATAGGAAAGCAGTATGGTCACAATGATCATGCATACGATCTTCAGAACATTCTGTGGTACATCTATCCCTGACCTTATCAGTGCCTCTGTCATCGGCTGTGCAAAATATTCTGCCGCAAAAGCGCTCTGCAGAAATCCTGCCGTAGTTACCGTTACACGGATCGCTGTCATAAAATGTGCCGGCTGTTCTGTAAGCTTTATCAAAATCTGCGCCCGGTGATCTCCCTCTTCTGCCAGCTCCTTCATCTTCGCTTCATTCATGGACAGAACCGCCATTTCCGCACCTGCGAAAACAGAATTCAGAAAGATCAGGAACACCAGTAAAACAATTGCCTGTATCATATTTTTATTCCCCTCAGTATAGTCGTCCGGAATTATCCCGAACCAATTATAATACAGAAAGCGGACCGTTATCATCCGCTTTCCTGTTGCTTACTCTGATTATTATTACATAAGATAGCATAACCCTTCCGGTCTGTCAAACCATCAACCTCCAACCAGCAATATACTATGATATAAAAAGCAGCAGATACATACAACAGAACGGCCTTTCATCTTCCACTCTGCTGCATGCCTATGAACATCATCGCTGCACGACCTATGTTCACTCTGCTGCTTTCTTTTCCATATGATGTTTCGGAAATTCCATAATGATCTCGGTTCCCTGTCCCGGTTCACTGTTAAGCCACAGCCTGCCGTTCAGAGTTTTTACCCCGTGCTTCACAATGGAAAGGCCAAGGCCGGTTCCGCCGATTTCCTTGGAATGGCTTTTGTCCACCCGATAAAAGCGTTCAAAAATGCGTTCCTGATCTTCCTTCGGAATACCGATCCCTGTATCCCGCACATTCACGCGAACTGCATCCTCGCCATCCTTCAGTCTCACAAAGACCTCTCCACCCCGGCGGTTATATTTGACAGCATTATCGCAGACATTATAGAGAACCTCTTCCATGATCGTCGGCACTGTATCCAGCACTGTACTTCCGCCTTCCATATACATATGCACTTCCTGCTTTTCGGCAGCTTCATGTAAGGTAGAAAAAATATCATGAGTCAGACTGTAAAGATCCAGTTTTTCCCACTGATACGGCAATCCGCCCTCATCCAGACGGGAGATCCGGATCACATCCCCAACCAGACGGATCAGTCTCTGCGCTTCCTTATAGATGCGTCCTGCAAAAACCTTCACATCCTCATCCTTCACAAATCCGTCCTGCATGATCTCAGCAAATCCGGAAATGGAAGTCAGCGGCGTTTTCAGCTCATGAGAAACATTTGCGGAAAATTCTCTTCGCAGCTGTTCCCGTTCTACTTTTTCGGTCACATCCACCAAAAGGATCACCGCACCCTCTGTCTTATTTTCTCTTGTGACAGGATTGGCGATCACCTGAATCTCACTGCCATCCAGACGAAGGATCTTGTTCTCATGCTTTCCTTCAAGGACCTGCCCAACGACACCTCGAAACTCCTCCGAGCGGTTCAGAAGATATACACTTTCTCCTGTTTTGGTCTCCTTTACCTTAAGAAGCTTTCCCACACTGGAGTTGACAGAAAGTACCATGGTATAACGGTCGATCACAAGAAGTCCCTCCTGCATGTTCTCCGTGATAATAGAAAATTCTTTCTGCTGTCTTCTGGCTGCCTCAAGCTGCAGACGGATCTGCCGGCTCTGTCTGCCGATCTTGCTGAGAAGCGGCTGTACCTCATCATAGGCATCATTCTCATCCGGATGCTCCAGATCAAGCCCATTAAGAGGTTCCACAACCTTCCCGGAAAGCCTGGATGCAAATACGCCGGACAGGAGCAGCATAAGTATCAGAACTGCAGCAAAAGGCGGAAGCAGCTGCAGGAGCAGCATCCATACAGAAGCCTGATTACTGGAAACTCTCAGCACATTGCCATTTTCAAGGCGTACTGCATAATACATTGTTTTTTCGGAAAGCGTGGATGACATTCTTTCATCCGCACCTTCTCCGTTAATCTCTGCTTCACGGATCTCCTTGCGATGTCCGTGATTATCCATGCTTTCCACATTTGCCTCATTGTCGTAGATAACTTTTCCACTTTCATCCACATAAGTGATCCTGGAATCCTCATCATTCAGCTTCTTCAGATAATCTGTCCCGGCACTTTCCACACCTCTGGAAATATACACGGCTTCTTTCTTCAGCTCACCCATCAGCTGTCCCTGAAAATAGTGATAAAGGATCCCCACGACAAATGCCAGTCCCAGTACTGTGATCAGTGATGAAACCAGCATGATATACTTAAATATTTTTTTACTCAAAGCTCAGCCCTTTCCTTTCTCCGAAATCTATATAGCATTTTACAAAAGCAATGTAAAAATAATTATCCGGAAAAAGTTAAATCCTTGTAAATTTCATCACATTATAAAAAGTGCTGTGATATCCTTTCAATACCACAGCACTTTTTTACAATAATGCAACTCTTTGCAATCTGCTCTTACTTATTTCTATTCCTCAACAAAATAGTTATCTGTATGACTGGAACCGCTTCTGTGGTTTCCTGTGATGGAATATTCCACCCACTCTGCAATGTTCACAGCGTGATCACCGATACGCTCGAAATATTTTGCAGCCATAAGGATATCCAGACCGATGTTTGCATCCGGCTTTCCGTTATTCAGGACCTCGGCCAGCTTTTCCTTAATATCATTGAAGGCATCGTCCACCTTATCATCATCGTCAATAACCTTTCTGCAAAGCTCAAGATCACCCTTTACAAAGGCATCGATGCTTTCTGTAACCATCCGGACAGTATCCTCTGCCATCTTCCGGATATTAATGATATCTCCGGTAACTGCTTTGTCCTCGATATGCTTGGACAGATCCGCAATATCTGCTGCCTGATCACCGATGCGTTCCATATCGGAGATCATCTTCAGCGCTGCGGAAATGGATCGCAGATCTCCGGCTACCGGATGCTCATGAAGAAGAAGCTTCATGCAGAGATTTTCAATCTCTTTTTCCTGTGCATCGATCTCTTTTTCCGTCTCAAAGATCTTGCCAATGAGAGTCATCCCGCCTTCACCCTGAATAGCTTTGGCAGAAAGTGAAATTGCTTTTTCGCAGAGACTTCCCATGGTGATCAGTTCCACGTGAAGCTCTTCCAGCTGTCTTACAAAACGTTCTGACATAATATCAACCAAACCTTCCTGTAATATAATCCTCTGTACGCTTATCCGCCGGCATGGAGAACAGCTTGTCTGTATCCGCAAATTCCACAACCTCACCAAGAAGGAAAAATGCTGTCTTGTCGGAGATACGGGTTGCCTGCTGCATGTTATGTGTGACCATGACAATGGTGTAATCCTTTTTAAGCTCTACTGCCAGATCCTCGATCTTGGAAGTGGAGATAGGGTCCAGGGCAGATGTGGGCTCATCCATAAGAAGCACCTCCGGCTGTACTGCCAGGGCACGGGCAATGCAGAGACGCTGCTGCTGTCCGCCTGACATTCCAAGAGCACTTTTTTTCAAACGGTCCTTGACCTCATCCCAGATGGCCGCATCACGGAGAGATTTTTCCACGATCTCGTCCAGCTTCGCCTTGGAACGGATACCGTGTGTTCTCGGGCCGTATGCAATATTATCATAGATGCTCATTGGGAACGGATTGGGCTTCTGGAATACCATACCCACACGTTTACGCAGAAGATTCACGTCCATATCTCCGTAAATATCTTCCCCGTCAAGCTCTACCTTTCCTGTGATGGTACAGCCTTCCACAAGGTCATTCATACGGTTTAAAGATTTCAGAAGTGTGGATTTACCGCAGCCGCTTGGTCCGATAAATGCTGTGATCTCCTTTTCCGGGATCTCCATATTGATTCCCTTCAGGGCATGAAAGCTTCCGTAATGAAGATTCATATTGTCAATTGAAATTTTTGTATTTTCACTCATGATCGATCATTATCCTTTCGCAATTTTTCTGGCTACCAGACCGGACAGTCCGTTGATAACAAGTACAAATGCCAGAATGACTACTGCTGTTGCAGATGCCTGGTTTACATGAAGTCCCTCACTGGAAAGCACATACATGTGAAGTGCCAGGGTACGTCCGGAACCCATCAGGCTGTTTGGAACTGCCGCAACAGTACCGGAGGTATAAAGAAGTGCTGCAGTCTCACCTACCACACGTCCGATGGCCAGGATCACACCTGCCAGGATTCCAGGAACTGCGGAGGGAAGTACAATCGTAAAAATAGTACGGAGCTTGCCTGCTCCAAGTCCGAAGCTTGCCTCACGGTAAGAATCCGGAACAGATTTCAGTGCTTCCTCAGCGGTACGCATGATCAGGGGAAGTACCATGATCACCATGGTCAGGGCACCGGAAAGAAGAGACATGCCCCAGTGCAATGCAGTTACAAAGAACAGCATACCGAACAGACCATATACGATGGATGGAATACCGGAAAGTGTCTCTGCGGTAATACGGATCAGCTTTACAAAACGGCTGCCTTTTTTTGCATATTCCACAAGGAAGATCGCTGCAAAGATTCCTACCGGAGCGGCAATCGCCAGAGATACCAGTGTCATGATCAGGGTATTGATCAGTGACGGGAGAAGGGAAACGTTCTCTGAGGTATAGGTAAGGCTGAACAGACTTGCATTCAGATAGGGAATACCTTTTACAAGCACATAGCCGATCAGGAAGAACAGCAGTGCAAAAGTGATCACTGCTCCCAGCAGTGTGAGAAATGCCAGGACTCCTGCACCGGGATGTTTCGCATAGGACTTCAGCTGGTCTCCTATGGTAAGTGTATTTCTTTTTTTCATGTTTACTTCTGCCGCAGGATCTGCGGCTACAGATACGTTAGTTTGCATACTCCGCCCTCCTGTTCAGCAGTGAAAGACTTAAGTTGATGATCAGGATAAATACAAAGAGTACAACTCCTGTTGCGATCAGTGCTTCTCTGTGAAGTCCTGATGCATATCCCATCTCTGTTACGATGTTTGCAGTCATGGTACGGACACCCTGAAGAAGTCCCTTCGGCATACGTGGCTGGTTTCCAGCTACCATGATCACGGCCATGGTCTCACCGATGGCACGTCCGATCCCAAGGACAACGCCTGCCAGGATTCCTGACTTTGCTGCCGGAAGCATAACAAAGAAAATGCTTCTTTCTTTTGTTGCGCCAAGTGCAAGTGAACCTTCATAATAGCTTTCCGGAACGCTTCGTACTGCCGATTCCGTAACTCCGATGATCGTCGGAAGGATCATGATTCCCAGAAGGATACATGCTGCCAGCATACTGCTTCCGGTTCCTCCGAACAGCTGGCGGATCAGCGGTACCAGGAGAACCAGACCAAAATAGCCATATACGATGGATGGAACGCCTGCCATAAGCTCAATACCGGATTTCAGTGGTTTATAGATTTTTTTCGGGCAATATCTTGCCATAAATACGGATGTAAAAAGTGCGATCGGAACTCCGATAAGGATTGCTCCTGCAGTTACATAAATACTTGCCACGATCATTGGCAGGATTCCGAATTTATCGTTTGTTGGTCTCCATTCTGTTCCGAAGAGGAATTTTAAGGGACCGATCTTTCCCATTGCAGGAAGGCCGTTTGCAAAAAGGAACACACAAATAAGAAATACTGCAAGAACCGATGCACAGGCCGCAATGAGAAAAACGACCTTCATGGCCTTTTCTCCTAAATGATTCATAAGACACCTTTCTCTCTGTTCCAGTGGATATCCACTGTGCTGATATATAACGGAGCGGCTTTCCTGACCTTGTCATGATCGCCGCTCTTTGTAAGATACTTCAATCGTTTTTTACCTGGGAATTTATTTGGTCACGTCTTCCCAGTCTGTGATATCACCTGTGAAGATGGATTTTACCTGGTCACTTGAAAGCTCCTCAAGGTCATTGTCGTTATTTACGATGACTGCGATACCATCTTTTGCGATCTCTGTAGCTTTAACACCTTTCTCTGTTTCCTCGTCCTTCAGCTCACGGGATGCCATTCCGATATCACATACACCCTCTGTTGCGCTATTGATTCCTGTTGTGGAGTCGCTGACCTGAACTTCTACTGTGATGTTTTTGTTTGTTTTCTGATATGCCTCTGCAAGCTTCTCCATTACAGGTCCTACGGAAGAAGATCCCATAACTACGACTTTGCCTTTTGCATCTCCGGCTTTGTATGCCTCTGCTTTTTCATCTACTTTGATGTAGCCTTCTTTTTCGATGATGTCCTGTCCGTCAGAGCTCATGATGTAGTTGATAAAATCCTGTGCTGCATCGCTGAGCTTGTCGCCTGTTACGATGTTGAACGGACGTGCTACCTTGTATGTATCATCTGCAACGTTCTCTGCTGTTGCCTCTGCTCCGTCGATCTTTACTGCTTTTACTGTATCGTTGAGGGAACCAAGGGATACGTATCCGATAGAGTTCTCATCGCCTGCTACTGTGGTAAGCATTACATCTGTGTTGTTTGTGATGCTTGCTTCCTGTGTTGTCATATCTACTTTCTCGCCGTCTTTTTCTTCTTCGATCCCAAACAGCTCTACGAATGCTCCACGTGTTCCGGATCCGTCCTCACGGGAAATTACGTCGATCGCTCCGGATGGTGCTGCCATTACAACGGTTCCCATTACTGTAGTTCCGATAAGTGCTGCTGTTAAGATACCTGCGATTCTTTTTTTCATGATTTTTTTCTCCTCATTTCTATGATCATTTTTACTTGCTTACTGCTTAAATACAGGTGTTATTATAGGAATGGAAGGTAAAATATAAAATCGCGGTTTTGTAAAATGTTAGTAAAAAAATGTGATATAAAAAAAAGCTGCTTGCGCAGCTTTTTTTATATGATATATTCGTCCGCCTTCACGGCTTGCCAGTTCATCAGGTCTTCTAATGTTATATGATCTACCACACCTTTGATGGCGTCGTCCAGCTTTTTCCAGAGGATCTGGGTGACGCAGTTCTCCTCACGGTCACAGATAGCTCCGTTGTCGTCCAGACATTCCACAGGGGAAAGGCTTCCTTCTGTGAGGCGGAGGATCATTCCGATGGTGTATTTATCCGGAGTCTGCTGCAGTGCATAGCCACCCTGAGGGCCACGGACACTGCGGACAAAGCCTGCTTTGTTCAGAATGGAGATGATCTGCTCCAGATATTTATCGGAGATCTCCTGGCGCTTCGCCACATCCTTCAGGCGGATCGGTTTTCCTGTATAATTTGTAGCAAGATCCAACATCAGTCTCAGCGCATATCTTCCTCTTGTAGAAATCCTCATGTAATATTTACCTCCAATATTTCAGTATTCTTCTGATTTATAGCCTTTTGCTCTTTCTGTTATTGTGTAGCTGTTCAGCCGGAAATATTCCTCTGTATTCCATAACCGGCACCCTTCTCTGTGATGCACAGGCAGCTTCCTGTATCTTCTTTCATAGGAAGCAGAATCTGCTTTGCAGACTTTATTCTTTATATTGTTAATAGGTTTTGTTTGTTTTCTCTATTATACCTGAAAAAGCTACAAGATACAAGCAAGTCCACACACACTGCTTATTGCTTTTCGCGGGACCTTACCAGTGAACAGTAACCACAGCCCCACAGAGTGCTTACTTAATTCAATGAAATCAAGAATAAAACCGGCGCTCCGGCAGCCTGCTTGGACAGGCATTCAGGAGCGCCGTAAATAATCCCGCAGAATCACGCTTCGGGGCAAAAGAAGCGGTCTTCGGATCGATTATTTTGTAAACAGTGGTGTGGAGTAGTAACGGTCTCCACTGTCCGGAAGAAGTGCTACGATCACTTTCCCCTTGTTCTCCGGGCGTTTTGCAAGCTGGATCGCAGCATAGAGAGCTGCACCGGAGGAAATTCCTGTAAGGATTCCCTCTTTCTTGGTAAGGAGTTTGGATGTTTCAAATGCATCCTCGTTCTCTACCGGAATGATCTCGTCATAAACCTTGGTGTCAAGTGTGTCCGGAACAAAACCTGCGCCGATACCCTGGATCTTATGCGGGCCTGCTTTTCCCTCAGAAAGTACAGGAGAAGTTGCAGGCTCAACAGCAACTACCTTCACATTCGGGTTCTGGCTCTTCAGGTACTCACCTGTACCGGTGATCGTTCCGCCTGTGCCGACACCTGCTACGAAGATATCTACCTTTCCGTCTGTGTCCTTCCAGATCTCAGGACCTGTTGTTGCTGCATGTGCCTTCGGGTTAGCCGGGTTCTCAAACTGTCCCGGGATGAAGCTTCCCGGAATCTCCTTGGCGAGCTCTTCTGCCTTGGCAATGGCACCCTTCATTCCCTTGGCTCCGTCTGTGAGAACTACCTCTGCACCATATGCCTTCAGGATGTTTCTTCTCTCCACACTCATGGTCTCCGGCATGGTGAGGATCGTCTTATAGCCCTTGGCAGCTGCGATGGCTGCAAGTCCGATTCCTGTATTGCCGGATGTTGGCTCAATAATGGTTGCGCCTGGTTTCAGAACGCCTTTCTGCTCTGCATCCTCGATCATTGCCTTACCGATTCTGTCCTTAACGCTTCCTGCCGGGTTAAAATACTCAAGCTTGGCAAGTACTGTAGCCTCAAGTCCCTCAGACTTCTCTACGTTCTTAACCTCTACAAGCGGTGTGTTTCCGATCAGTTCCAGTGCGCTTCCGTAAATTTTACCCATGATGATATCCTCCTTATTTCCTTTATGTCCATTTCCTTATTTCCTAGTAACTATATATGTTTTCTGTGATTTGATTGAATTATATCATAGTACAGGGATTTGTCAATATATTTCAGCCAAAAAAACGCAGGAATTTTTCTCCGGAAAAACCCCTGCGCTTCATATAATTTCATTTATTCTTTTTTAGGATTTTTACAAGCAGATGCATAGTCAGGCGGATATTCATATTCTTTATTTTTCAGATTCTGTTAATGTAATATCCCCATCGCTGCATTCCACATTTAAAGTCGGTGCTGAAGCACCGGCCTTGTTCTCATAAACAGAGGTGTCTTCCTCATTGTCGGTTTTTCCCCTGGAAAGCCCCTCCGTGTCCACATCTCCGTCTGCAGTTTTCAGATAAATATTGGTTTTCTCTGCACTGCCGTTCTTCATTTCTACAGAAACATCACCGCAGGAGCTATTGATCTTCATATCTCCGTTAAAGCTGCTGTTGTCTATCTGAATATCTCCGTCGCTGAGAGCTATCTGCCCATCTGCAAGCTCTGCCTTTTTTATGGTCACATCTCCGTTTCCGGATTTCAGCTGCATGTTATCTGTACATTGAAGTTCTTTTACATTCAGATCCCCGTCGGAAAGCTTTGCATCAAACTTTTCGAACTCGCCCTTATCCAGCATCAGATCTCCACTGAGAAGTTCCAAGGTCATTTCTTTACACAAAAGCTGATCGGCAGCAAGATCCCCGTCGGAAAGCTGAAGCTCCGCTTCGGAAAGCTGTGCCTTCTCCGGAATATAAAGAACCACCGTATTCAATGCATCTTTCTTTTCTGTCAGATCCGCATGTGTAGAGAATATCCCCAGATCATAGGTTATATAATAACTTCCACTGCCGCCTGCAGGCTCCTCAAGCGTGAGCTCTCCATCCTTATCCTTCCAGGTCAGAGGATTTTTCCTCCCGTTTTTCTCAAGCTTATATTCCATATAATAATGGTCATCATCTGAGGTACGGATATCCAGATCAAAATCCTCAAAATCCACATTCAGCTTCGTAAAATCATCAATCTGTTCTTTTTTCATTACTGTAAGATTTTTACGACTGGAAGAATTTCCTCCGGATACATACATATGATCTGAAGTATATGTGAAATCTTTTCCCCCTGCAAAATATCCTGCTGTGGAAAGAACAACTCCCGCTACACAGAGTGCTGTACCTGTCATCAGCACTGTTTTTGCAATCTTATTCATTTTTATGCACCTTCTTTCTTGCAAGTCTGTTAACCAGACGGCCGATTCCCATTGCACACCATTTACATATATATATGGTAAGTACTCCAACGAGGATTCCCGCACCTGCCATCAGAAATCCACTGCCGACCATCATGCAGGCTGCTGCCAGAGATCTTGCGATCAATGTCATGCCGAAACCTGTGAGCACGATACCTCCGGCAATTGCTGATACACCTGTAACTGCCATGGAAAAGATCACTGCTGCGATGACAATCACCACTGCTGCCAGTACTGCAAGGCCTGCAAACAGCAGCGCAATGCTCACCGGCGATGCACAGATCACCAGAAATGCGAGAAGAATGATCTTTCCGGGGGAACGCTTCTTTCCTGCGGATGTACTGTACCCTGTTGTCCTCAGGTTTCCTGAATCTGTCCGGCTATGTGCATGGGAGCTCTCTCCGTAATATGAACCTGCTGCCGGCAAAGCTGCTGTTTTTTCCCCGGTGATGTCTTTACTGTCACCAACACTCTCCTGTAAAAGGTTCAGAAGCAGTTCCCTTGCCGCCTCTTTAGGCTGTCCCAGTTCTTCCATAACCTGCTGTTCATTCTCAGGTCCAGCCTCATCGAAGTATTCCGAAAAATACTCAATGGCATTGTCATAATCTTCTTTTGGAAGCCGCTTCAGATATTTCTTCAGCTGCTCCATATACTCTTTTCTTGTCATTTTCGAAGTCTCCCTTCCACAATATCGTCTATAGTATCGCGGTATTCTCTCCACTCTTTCCTCAAATATTCCAGCTGCTTCCGTCCGTCTTCTGTGATGGAATAATATTTACGTTTCCGTCCCTGAAATTCCTCTGAATAAGTTGTCAGATAACCATCCGTCTCCAGTCTGCGAAGGATCGGATACAATGTGGATTCCTTGATAGAAGCTACCATCTTCACTGTCTGGCTGATCTCATATCCGTAAGAATCCTGCTGCTCTACAACAGAAAGGATCAGGCATTCCGTCAGCACTGCAGACACCGGATAATAATACATAGGCACACCTCTTTATATAATTATTTTATATATAAAATTTTTATATATAATTATTTTACATATATAGTACCACACTTTTTCCTGTTG
>NZ_WQQD01000055.1:0-230 GCF_018785605.1 Blautia sp. MCC270 | reverse complement strand
ACCCCATGGAGCTTTACTCCAGTTTGGCACTGGGGTCCGGTGTTGCATGTACAGGATAGGTGGGAGGCTGAGAAACGGTAGCGTCAGTTGCCGCGGAGCCGCTGTTGGGATACCACCCTTGTGATATTGGGCTTCTAACCAGCCGCCGTGAACCGGCGGTGGGACAATGCCAGGCGGGGAGTTTGACTGGGGCGGTCGCCTCCGAAAGGGTATCGGAGGCGCCCAAAGGT
>NZ_WQQD01000054.1:0-23578 GCF_018785605.1 Blautia sp. MCC270 | reverse complement strand
AAAAAAGTAAAATATGAAGCGCTCGCATATGACTGTGGAGAGTTCATAGATGGGATCCACTGTGCAGACATTACAGGAGCCCCTCATGATCAGTCCTTTAAGACCCTGGTCATGGAAGGGAAAAGCGGCGGCTACTATGTGTTTGTAGTTCCGATCGAGAAAGAGGTGGACCGTAAGGCAGCCGCAAAGTCTGTAGGCGAAAAAACAGTAGATATGATCCATGTAAAGGATCTTACAAAGATCACGGGCTATATCCGCGGAGGCTGCAGCCCTCTTGGAATGAAAAAAAATTATCCGGTGGTGTTTGACCAGTCTGCCGAAAACTTTGATGAGATCTATGTAAGTGGTGGAAGAGTAGGCCTTACCCTGAAGGTACCGCTTAAAGATCTTCTGGATGTAACACAGGGCAAGCTTGCTCCGATCACCATGGAGTAAGCGCATATAAAACAGATAAAAAAACTCCCCTGACTGCCTGTAAAGGCGGAAGCAGGGGAGTTTTTTTGTTACAGAAGCATGGGATTTAGTTATCCTGTGCGTCCTCTTCGTTAACCTGGAATACGTGACGCTTCTTGGCCATTTCGTCGCTGGCAAGATACTCGTCGTAAGTGGTGATCTTGTCTACCAGCTTGCCGTTAGGAAGGATCTCCATGATACGGTTTGCAGTTGTCTGTACAAACTGGTGATCGTGTGAGGTGAAAAGGATCACTCCCGGGAATTTGATCAGTCCGTTGTTCAGCGCTGTGATAGACTCCATATCCAGATGGTTGGTTGGCTCATCCAGGATCAGGATATTGGCACCGGAGATCATCATCTTGGAAAGAAGACAGCGAACTTTTTCACCACCGGAAAGAACACGGACACGTTTTACACCATCCTCACCAGGGAAAAGCATACGGCCAAGGAATCCACGGACGTAGGTTGCGTCCTTGATCTCGGAGTACTGTGTCAGCCAGTCGGTGATAGTAAGGTCGTTATCGAATTCCTGTGTGTTATCCTTCGGGAAATATGCCTGGGAAGTGGTAACGCCCCATTTGTAATTTCCTTCATCCGGCTCCATTTCACCTGTAAGGATCTTGAAGAAGGTTGTGATGGCCTGCTCGTTGGCACCCACAAAGGCAACCTTATCTTCACGACCAAGAGTGAAGGAAATGTTGTCCAGAACCTTTACTCCATCAATGGTCTTGGACAGATTTTCCACCATGAGGACTTCGTTTCCGATCTCACGGTTCGGGCGGAAGTCGATGTATGGATATTTACGGCTGGAAGGACGCATGTCATCCAGCTGGATCTTTTCCAGGGCACGCTTTCTGGAAGTCGCCTGCTTGGATTTGGAAGCATTGGCGCTGAAACGGGAGATGAACTCCTGGAGCTCTTTGATCTTCTCCTCTTTCTTTTTGTTGGCCTCTTTCATCTGCTTGATCAGAAGCTGGCTGGATTCAAACCAGAAGTCGTAGTTTCCAGCATAAAGCTGGATCTTGCCATAATCGATATCAGCAGTATGTGTGCAGACCTTGTTCAGGAAATAACGGTCATGGGATACTACGATAACCGTATTGTCAAAATTGATCAGGAACTCCTCCAGCCATTCGATAGCAGGAAGATCCAGGTGGTTGGTCGGCTCATCAAGAAGAAGGATATCAGGATTTCCGAAAAGAGCCTGTGCAAGAAGAACCTTGACCTTCATACTACCGGTAAGGTCTGCCATCTGTGTATAGTGGAACTCGGTGTCGACGCCGAGACCGTTGAGAAGAGTAGCAGCATCGGACTCTGCTTCCCATCCGTTCATTTCTGCAAACTCACCCTCAAGCTCGCTGGCACGGATGCCGTCCTCATCTGTGAAATCTTCTTTTGCGTAAATGGCTTCTTTCTCTTTCATGATCTGATAGAGTCTTTCATTACCCATGATGACAGTATCCAGAACCGGATAAGCATCATATTTGAAGTGATCCTGCTGCAGGAAAGAAAGTCTCTGACCGGGGGTGATCACAATGTCACCCTTGGTAGGCTCAAGCTGACCGGAAAGGATTTTGAGGAATGTAGATTTTCCTGCGCCGTTGGCGCCGATCAATCCATAACAGTTACCCTCTGTAAATTTGATGTTAACGTCTTCAAACAGCGCTTTTTTTCCAACGCGCAGTGTGATGTTATTTGCTGAAATCATATCATACCTCTTTTTTCATTAAATAAATATCGTTTCAATTACATACGAAAGCATTACAATCGTTTCCTATTGTACCGTAAACTGAAAAATTTGCAAGCTGTATTTTCCTTTTTTCGGCTAAATAAAGGAAAAACAGGGGATTACTATGAATCACAGGAAAATAATAACCTTTTATTATATAAAAAAATGGGTTATACTGTCGTATGTGGTAATGAAGTATTCCGGGGATATGGATATCCGGCTCTCTGGCACATCAGAAACACCCAAGAACGTGGCAGATCGGATGGAATGCGGAAACTATCATAAATCAGCAGCTTAGTTGAACAGAAGAGAGGTTAAAAATGTTTATCACCAGAGAAAGCGATTATGCGATGCGGGTTATCCGCGCATTGATGTGGGAACCGCGTTTGAGCGTCAGCGAGATCTGTGAGAGGGAATCGATCACAGCACCCTTTGCATACAAGATACTGAAGAAGCTTCAGAATGCAGGGCTCGTGGAAGGATACCGCGGAGTTCATGGCGGTTACGCGCTGAAGAGAGATCCGGAAGAACTGTCATTATATGAGATATACAGTGCGATCGATCCGGATATGTCCATCATTGAGTGCCTGAACGGCACATATCAGTGTCCAAGGAACGGACAGGACGGAGTTCCCTGCCATGCACATGATGAGCTTCAGGAGATCCAGGATCAGCTGTGGACAATGCTCCGTCGGAAATCCATGAAGGATCTTTTCGGAAAAGAGGAGAAGTGATTCCCGGATGTGAGTTGGGATAAGCGTATGAGATGATAAGGAGAGCAGTTTGGAGAGGAAAAATTCCGAACAGCTCTTTTTTATTTGTGAAAAAGATAACGGCGTTTGTACAGGATAATATACAAAAAACAATGAAAGAAAATGGACATAACTGGGAATCTATGATATAATAACCAATGGAATTTTAGGCCTTCATAAGCCTAAATAATATATTTTTTAACAAACCTTTAAGGAGGAAAAAACAATGGCAAGAAAGATGAAAACCATGGATGGTAACCATGCAGCCGCTCATGCATCATACGCTTTTTCTGATGTAGCTGCTATTTACCCGATTACCCCTTCATCTGTAATGGCTGAGGCTACAGACGAGTGGGCAACTCAGGGAAGAAAGAACATCTTTGGACAGGAAGTACAGGTTACAGAGATGCAGTCTGAGGCAGGTGCAGCAGGTGCCGTTCACGGTTCTCTGGCAGCAGGTGCCCTGACTACAACCTATACAGCTTCCCAGGGTCTTCTGCTTATGATCCCGAACCTTTACAAGATCGCTGGTGAGCAGCTTCCGGGAGTTATCAACGTATCTGCCCGTGCACTTGCTTCCCACGCACTTTGTATCTTCGGTGACCATTCCGACGTTATGGCCTGTCGTCAGACTGGATGTGCAATGCTTTGTGAGTCTTCTGTACAGGAGGTTATGGACCTTACACCGGTTGCTCATCTTGCAGCAATCAAAGGAAAAGTTCCATTCATCAACTTCTTCGACGGATTCCGTACATCTCATGAGATCCAGAAGATCGAGACATGGGACTATGAAGATCTGAAAGATATGGCAGATATGGACGCAATCGCAGAGTTCCGTAACCGTGCTCTGAACCCGAACCATCCATGTCAGAGAGGTTCCGCTCAGAACCCGGATATCTTCTTCCAGGCAAGAGAGGCATGTAATCCATATTATGACGCTCTTCCGGCAGTTGTTCAGGAGTACATGGACAAAGTTAACGAGAAGATCGGAACAGACTACAAACTGTTCAACTACTACGGAGCTGCTGACGCTGAGCACATCATCGTAGCTATGGGTTCCGTAAACGATACCATCGAGGAGACCATCGATTACCTTATGGCAGCTGGCAAGAAAGTCGGTGTTGTTAAAGTTCGTCTTTACAGACCATTCTGTGCACAGGCTCTTATCGATGCAATCCCGGATACAGTTAAGCAGATCTCTGTTCTTGACAGAACAAAAGAGCCAGGAGCTCTTGGCGAGCCTCTGTATCTTGATGTTGTTGCAGCTCTTCGCGACAGCAAGTTCAGCGATGTTAAGATCTTTACAGGACGTTACGGACTTGGTTCCAAAGATACAACACCTGCACAGATCGTAGCAGTATATGAGAACACTGAGAAAGAGAAATTCACAATCGGTATCGTTGATGATGTTACAAACCTTTCTCTTGAGACAGGCGCACCACTTGTTACAACACCAGAGGGAACAACAAACTGCAAGTTCTGGGGACTTGGAGCTGATGGTACTGTAGGTGCTAACAAGAACTCCATCAAGATCATCGGTGATAACACAGACATGTACGCTCAGGCTTACTTCGATTATGACTCCAAGAAGTCCGGCGGTGTTACAATGTCTCACCTTCGTTTCGGTAAGAAACCGATCAAATCCACATACCTGATCCACAAAGCAAACTTCGTTGCATGTCATAATCCGTCCTATGTTAACAAATATAACATGGTACAGGAGCTTGTTGACGGAGGTACATTCCTTCTGAACTGTGCTTGGGATATGGAAGGACTTGAGAAACATCTTCCAGGACAGGTTAAAGCTTTCATCGCTAACCACAATATCAAATTCTACACCATCGATGGTGTTAAGATTGGTATTGAGACTGGCATGGGACCAACACGTATCAACACAATCCTTCAGTCCGCATTCTTCAAACTTACAGGAATCATTCCTGAGGAGCAGGCTATCGAGCTTATGAAAGCTGCTGCTAAAGCTACTTACGGACGTAAGGGTGATGACGTTGTTAAGAAGAACTGGGCAGCTATCGATGCCGGTGCTAAACAGGTCGTAGAGGTTCAGGTTCCGGAGAGCTGGAAGAATGCTGAGGACGAGGGACTCTTCATGTCTCACGCATCCCACGGTGCTCAGGATGCTCAGGACTTCGTAAACAACATCCAGTGCAAGATCAATGCTCAGGAGGGTAACAGCCTCCCGGTATCTGCATTCAAGGATTATGTAGATGGTACAACACCATCCGGAACAGCTGCATATGAGAAACGTGGTATCGCAGTTAACGTTCCTGTATGGGTTCCGGACAACTGTATCCAGTGTAACCGCTGTGCATATGTCTGCCCGCATGCTGCAATCCGTCCGGTTGCTATGACAGCAGATGAGACAGCTAACGCTCCAGAGGGAATCAAGACACTTCCTCTTACAGGAATGAAAGACTATACATTCACAATGACTGTATCCGCTCTTGACTGTACAGGATGTGGTTCCTGCGCAAATGTCTGCCCAGGAAAGAAAGGCAACAAAGCTCTTGAGATGGCTCCGCTTGAAGCTAACACAGAAGAGCAGAAATTCTTCGATTACGGTGTAACACTTCCTCAGAAGGAAGACGTTATCGCTAAATATAAAGAGACAACTGTAAAAGGCAGCCAGTTCAAACAGCCGCTCCTTGAGTTCTCCGGCGCTTGTGCAGGTTGTGGTGAGACACCATACGCTAAGCTGATCACACAGCTCTTTGGTGACAGAATGTACATTGCAAATGCTACAGGATGTTCCTCTATCTGGGGTAACTCTTCACCATCTACACCATACACAACAAACGCTAAGGGACAGGGACCTGCATGGTCAAACTCTCTGTTCGAGGATAACGCAGAGTTCGGTTATGGTATGCTTCTTGCACAGCGTGCGATCCGTGGCGGTCTGAAAGAGAAGATCGAAGACCTTGTAGCTAACGGAACAAACGAGGATGTTAAGGCAGCTGGTCAGGAATGGCTGGATACTTATGCTGTAGGCGCAACAAATGGTGCAGCTACAGAGAAACTCGTTGCAGCTCTTGAGGCTTGCGGATGTGACAAGGCTAACGAGATCCTTGCACAGAAAGACTTCCTCTCCAAGAAATCCCAGTGGATCTTCGGTGGTGACGGATGGGCTTACGATATCGGATTCGGTGGTGTTGACCACGTTCTTGCAAGCGGACGTGACATCAACGTTATGGTATTCGATACAGAGGTTTACTCCAACACAGGCGGACAGTCTTCCAAATCTACACCGACAGGTGCGATCGCTCAGTTCGCAGCAGGCGGAAAAGAGACTAAGAAGAAAGATATGGCATCTATCGCAATGAGCTATGGCTATGTATATGTAGCACAGATTTCCATGGGTGCTGACTTCAACCAGACTGTAAAAGCAATCGCAGAGGCAGAGGCATATCCGGGACCATCCCTGATCATCGCTTACGCTCCATGTATCAACCATGGTATCAAGAAAGGTATGAGCAAAGCTCAGACAGAGGAAGAGCTGGCAGTTAAGTGCGGATACTGGCACAACTTCAGATTCAACCCGGCTGCTGAGAACAAGTTCAGCCTTGATTCCAAGACACCGGATATGGAGAACTATATGGACTTCCTGAACGGTGAGGTTCGTTACAATTCTCTGCAGCGTCAGAATCCTGAGAAAGCTGCAAGACTGTTTGCTAAGAACGAGTCTGAGGCTCAGGCTAGATATGAGTATCTGCAGAAACTTATCACTCTTTACGGAGCAGATAAGAAAGAAGACTAATTATTGATCAATAGTTACTGTTTATACAGTGTGCTTGCTGATTAAGCATTAGGTGACAGGCCTGCGGTGTTTAGCGCACCGCAGGCCTTTTTTCATATACAGGAGAGATATACATGAAGAGAATTTTTTCGAAGGAGAAATCCCGGAAAGAGAAAAAAGCAGATTTTTATATTCTGTATACGATTGTTTTTGCGGCGATCTCGCTGTTTATTTACAGTTGTTTTTATTTCAATGGAAAATCCCTGATCTGGAGTCATGACGGTGTTCCGCAGCACATCAATGCATTGGCCTATTATGGAAAATATCTGCGGAATGTTCTGCAGACGCTGGTGACGGAGCATAAGCTTTCCCTTCCTATGTGGGATATGCATATCGGATACGGTTCCGATATCCTTACAACACTTCATTATTATGCGATCGGTGATCCGCTGACCTTACTGTCCGTTTTTGTACCGGAAAAAGACACAGAGATCTTATATGAGATTCTGATCTTTCTCCGCATTTATCTGGCGGGTATCACATTCAGCATTTACTGCTTTTACCGCAAGAATCCCAAACAGGCCACATTTCTTGGAAGCCTTGTTTATATTTTTGCAGGATGGACCATTTATGCGTCCATGAAGCACCCATATTTTTCCAATCCCATGATCTATCTGCCGCTGGTCCTTATGGGAATTGAAAAGATTTACAAAAAAGAAAAGCCATACCTTTTTATCTGTGCGACGGCTGTAGCGGCAATGTCTAATTTTTATTTCTTTTATATGATCAGTATTTTTATGGTGCTGTATGCAGCTTTCCGGTATTTTGGAATATTCCGCAAGCGTTCAGTAAAAGATGTATTTCAGTGGTTCCTGAAATTTGCTGGCTTTTATCTGGTCGCACTTATGATCGCTGCACTGATCTTTTTACCTGTGGTCATGACTCTGTTTGGAACAGAGCGCTTTCAGGCGCAGAATTATGTGCCGCTGTTATATGACCGCATTTACTACGAAAAATATCTCGGCTGCCTGATCGGCGAAAATATGATCCAGTGGGGAGTTGCTGGATATTCCGCAGTCGCAATGGCAGGCGTGTTTGTGATCTTTTCCAAAAAGAAAAAATATACGGGACTGAAGCTGGGCTTTGTGCTTCTGAATCTGTTTTTGCTGATCCCCTTTGCAGGTCATGTACTGAATGGATTTTCATACGTGTCCAACCGATGGATCTGGGCGTATGGAATGCTGATCGCATATATCCTGGTACAGGCATATCCGGAACTGTTTACGCTGGGCATCAGGGAGAAACGACGGATATTTGTGATGCTGCTGATATATGGCGTGCTGGCACTGTTTTCAGAATCCGCCCGCACGGAACGCAATATCATGGCACTGATGATGCTGGTCCTGGCTGTGTTTACAGTGGTTTCCTACGGAAACGTATTTACACAGGGAAAATATCTCTGTGGAATGATCGTGGCCGTGCTTGTGACAAGCATCCTTCTGAATGTTTCATATCAGTATTCTTACGAAAAAGATTATCTGTCAGAATTTGAGGAAAAGGATCAGGCGCTGGAGAAGCTTCAGTCCGGACCGGACAAAGCGATCCGGTCAATGGATGATTCAGCGGTTACCAGATATGACCAGTACAAAACGGGCTCTTATGTAAACACTGCCATGTATATGGGAACCAACAGTACTTCCTATTATTTCAGTGTGGCCAATGGAAATATCAGCCGTTTCTTTGATGAGATGTATCTGAATACCCCCTGGGATTATCATTACAGCAGCCTGGACGGACGGAGTATCCTGGATCGTCTTGCCTCGGTGAAATATTTTGCCATCAAAAAAAGCGGATATGGGTATCTGCCATACGGCTATGACAGTGAAGCAGAAGTCACAAAAAAATACAGGATCTACGCAGACGAGGATTCCCTTCCTCTTGGTTATACCTATGATTCCTGGATACCCAGAGAAAAGTATGAAAAGCTTTCTGTGACCGAAAAGCAGCAGGCACTCCTGCAGGGGGCAGTCCTTGAGGACAGCAGTCTTTCTGAGACAGACCTCACCTTTGACGATAAGAAAGCAGATTTTACACTGGAAGCAGGAAAAGGCTGTAAGATAAAAGACGGAAAGATCATTGTGGCCAAAGAAGGAGCAACCGTACAGATCGGATATCAGGGAGAGCCGGAGGCTGAGGTTTATCTTGTGGCAAAAAATCTGGATTTTAATGCCTATTCTCCACGTGCAGTGGTCAGTGATAAAAAATGGGATTCCATGACAGAATATGAGAAGAATACTGTGCGTTATGAAGATAATAACTGGCGCTACTGGAAAGAAAGCAAGGAATCAGCAGTGGATGTTTCGCTGGGCTCCGTAGACAAGACTATCCGGATCTTTACAGATAAATACAACGGCTATAGCGGAAGACATAATTTTCTTCTGAATATGGGATATAAAAACTATTCTGCCGGAACCATGACCCTGACGTTTTCCATGCCGGGAGAATATACCTTTGATGATCTGTATGTGGTATGTCAGCCCATGGCTTCTGTTGAAGAACAGACAGAGGAGCTTGGAAAAGAAAGTCTTCAGAATATCAAAACGGAGACAAATTGCATTCGCGGAGATATCACAACCACTTCCGATAAGATCCTGGTATTTTCCATTCCATACAGCGCAGGCTTTACCGCCTATGTAGATGGAGAAAAAACAGAACTTGTGCAGGCAAACAGTATGTATATGGGACTGGAATTAAAAAAAGGCAGGCATACGATCACGCTCAGATACTGTACACCGTATATTGTGCCCGGAATGATACTGACGGTGCTTGGCCTGATCCTGTTTGCCGGGATCGTAATATCTTACCGGCGCCAGAGAAAACAAAAAGAAAGGGGAAAACAGGAGAAATGAGCCGATTATCGGTAGTTTTGCCTGCCTGTAACGAGGAACCGATGGTGGAGAAAACCTGCCGGACTCTCAGAGAGCTCCTGGGGCAGGCCGGGATCCGTTATGAACTGGTCCTGGTAGATGACGGTTCCTCTGACGGGACCTGGGCAGCCATAGAAAAAGTATCCAGGGAAGATAAAAATGTGACAGGTGTGCATTTTTCCAGAAATTTCGGAAAAGAAGCAGCAATCGTGGCCGGCCTTGCACAGGCATGCGGAGATGCGGTGGCAGTGATGGACTGTGACCTGCAGCATCCGCCGGAAATCCTCTTGGAAATGTACCGGCTCTGGAAGCAGGGCTACGAGGTTGTGGAGGGCATCAAGAAAAACCGGGGAAAAGAAACTCTTTTTCACAGAAAAAGTGCCAGATTTTTCTATCGGATCATGTCCCGTGCCACCGGCTTTGATATGGAAAACGCTTCCGACTTCAAGCTGCTGGACAGGAAAGCGGTGGAGAGTGTTCTCGCCATGCCTGAGCGCAGCATGTTTTTCCGGGCGGCATCATCCTGGATAGGCTTCAAAAGCATCTCCGTACCTTTTGAGGTGCAGGAGCGTGAGGCCGGAGAATCCAAATGGTCTGCAGGAACGCTGATCAGCTATGCGTTTCGGAATATCGTGGCATTTACAACACTTCCGCTGCAGTTTGTAACAGCCGGTGCTGTGGGCTGCTTTGGGTGCTCCCTGCTCCTTCTGGTTTATTCTCTGGTCCGGTATTTTTCCGGGCATGCGGTGGAAGGCTATACCACACTTCTGATCGTGATGCTTTTTATTGGAAGTGCTGTGATGATGAGCCTTGGGATCATCGGATATTATATCGCCAGGATCTATGAGGAAGTAAAACATCGTCCAAGATATATCGTATCAAAGATCATACGAGGAGGAGATACCAATGAAAAAGTGGATCCTTAAATTCTATGAAAATGATGTGATCCGTTATATTTTCTGGGGTGGTTGTACGACTCTCGTAAATCTGTTAAGCTTTTATATCATGAGGGCAATGGGAATCCCGCTGATGAGTGCCAACATCATATCGATCATCCTGGCGATCCTGTTTGCCTATGTTGTGAATTCCAGATTTGTATTTCATGACCACTGTGAAACATGGAGGGATCATATACGGCCCTTTCTGAAATTTATAAGTGCCCGTCTGGTGACCATGGTCATTGAGGTAGGTGGCGTATGGTTTCTGGCGGAGATCCTGGGATTCCGGGATATGTTTGCAAAATTCTGCACACAATTTATCGTGCTGGCGTTGAATTATATCTTTAGTAAATTTATTATTTTTACCACAGGTAAAAGGATTGGAGGTAGCAAATGATGACTTTGGATGAGGCAGTGAAGAAAGTCCGCCCTCTGGATGAAAAGGCTATGGAGGGGGCGAGAAAGAGATGGGACAGTATTGCAAAGCCTCTGCATTCTCTGGGAGAGCTGGAGAATATGCTGACACAGATCGCCGGTATCACAGGTACACCGGAGGTACGTGTGGAGAAAAAAGCAGTGGTTGCCATGTGCGCGGATAACGGAGTTGTAGAAGAGGGTGTGACCCAGACCGGACAGGAAGTGACGGCTGTTGTGGCTGAGAATTTTCTGGAAGGGACTACTACCTGCTGTGTGATGTGCCGTCAGTGTGGAGCAGAGCTTTTTCCTGTAGATGTGGGAATGGTCACAGATACAAAGGTCCGTACAGATCTTAAGGTTGCCTATGGGACCAGAAATATGACCAGAGAGTCGGCAATGACAAGAGATCAGGCGATCCGTGGCATCGAAGCCGGAATTGCCATGGCAGAGGAGCTGAAGGAAAAAGGCTATCAGGTTCTTGCAACCGGCGAGATGGGCATTGGAAATACCACCACCAGCAGTGCGGTAGCAGCTGTGCTTCTCGGAAAACCGGTGGAAGATATGACCGGACGTGGTGCCGGATTGACCAGTGAAGGGCTTGTCCGGAAGATCAATGCGATCAAAAAGGCGATCGCTCTGAATAATCCGGATCGTTCAGATGCCATTGACGTCCTGACAAAGGTAGGTGGACTGGATATTGCAGGAATGGCAGGAGTATTCATTGGAGGAGCAGCACTTGGAATGCCGGTTGTCATGGACGGATTTATTTCCTGCGTATCTGCACTGATCGCAGTAAAGATCTGCCCGCAGGTAAGTGATCATATCATTGCGTCTCATGTATCCAAAGAGCCTGCAGCACAGCTGCTCCTGAAGGAGCTTGGCAAGGAAGCGATCATCCACGCCGGCATGTGCCTGGGCGAGGGAACCGGAGCTGTGGCACTGTTTCCGATGATGGATCTGTCCTGTGCAGTATATAATTCCATGAGTACCTTTGGTGATATCAATGTAGAACAGTACGAGGAGCTGAAATAATATGCTGGTTGTTGTAACAGGAGGCAGCGGAAGCGGAAAATCTGCTTTTGCGGAAGAAACCGTACTTTCCTTTGGCGAAGCCAGAAGGATCTATATCGCCACCATGCAGGCTTTTGACGAAGAAAGCCACAGGCGCATCCGCAGACACCGGCACATGCGTGCAGGAAAAGGCTTCGAGACAATTGAAAGATATACAGAGCTGGATGAGCTGCTCATCCCGAAGGACTGCGTGGTCCTTCTGGAGTGCATGTCCAATCTGGTTGCAAATGAGATGTTCCGGGAAGGCGGCTTCCACCCGGAGGTGGCAGAAAAGATCACAGAAGGAGTGAAAAATCTTCTTTCCCAGGCAAAGCATGTGGTGATCGTCACCAACGAGATCTTTTCAGACGGGATCCTCTACGAGGAAGAATCAGAACAGTACAAAAAAGAGCTGGGACAGATCAACCAGAAGCTGGCAGAGATGGCAGAAGAGGTTGTGGAAGTCGTATACGGGATCCCTATATGGCATAAAGGAGGAAAGGAAGCATGAAAAGCTTATGGAACAGTTTTAAGGCAGCCTTTGCCATGTTTTCAAAGATTCCTATGCCCATGGTGGACTGGAAGAAGGAAAACATAAAATATATGATGTGCTTTTTCCCCTTTGTGGGTACTGCCATCGGCATCCTGACCTGGCTTGCAGGAGGGGGCCTCGGTGTACACGTAGCTCTGGAGCCATTTTTTCTCGCTGTGATCCTTACTGTGATCCCGGTATTTATTACCGGCGGCATTCATGTAGACGGGCTTTTGGACACGTCAGATGCATTAAGCTCCTGGCAGGAACGCACAAGGAGGCTGGAGATCCTAAAGGATTCCCATGCAGGTGCATTTGCCATTATCACAGCCTGTGTATATTTTATCCTCTGGCTGGGAGCCTGGGATCAGCTCCTTGGAAATTATAACGGGATCTGTATCATGAGCCTGGGCTTTATGATGTCCAGATGTCTTTCCGGGATCGGTGTGATCACATTTCCCAAGGCAAGGACAGACGGGACTGTGGCAGAATTTTCCAGAAATGCGTCAGAGATCGCAGTGCGAAATGTTCTTATCACGATGTTTGTGATCCTTGCAGCGCTGATGATATGGGTAGATCCGGTCCTGGGTGTTCTGGCAGCTGTCAGCGCACTTCTGGTATTTTGGTGGTATCACTATATGGCTTTGAAATATTTTGGAGGGACCACAGGTGATCTTTCCGGATTTTTCCTTTGCATCTGCGAGGTTGTGATGGCACTGGTGCTTGCTCTTGGTGGCACGTTTAATCTGTAATGAAGATTTGGATGAGGTAAAAAAGATATGGAAATGATAATCGGAGGCGCATATCAGGGAAAAGCTGCCTATGCAAAAGCACAGTTCCCGGATGTGGACTGGAAATTCGGAGGAGAGATCACAGAAGAGGAGCTTTTGAAGGCAGCGGGTGTTCTGGGATTTCAGGAATACATAAGAAAAGCTCTGAAGGCAGGAGAAGATCTCACCGGCCTGGCAGAAAAGCTGGCACAGCAGGATCCGGATGTGATCCTTGTCAGTGAGGAGGTAGGCTACGGGATCGTTCCGGCGGATGCTTTTGAACGGCAGTACCGAGAAGCTGTTGGCCGGGTGTGCACTGCACTGGCTGCAAAAAGCAGCAGGGTCACAAGAGTGGTATGCGGGATCGGGACGGTGCTGAAGGATGATTAGATTATATCTTATACGACACGGACAGACACCCGGAAATAAGCTTCAGCGTTATATCGGAACAACGGATGAACCGCTGAGCACGGAGGGAAAGGAATTTCTGGAAAAGCTGACCTATCCCATGCCGGAGGCCCTTTATGTAAGTCCGCTCTGCCGCTGTGTGGAAACTGCGGGAATCCTTTTTCCGGGAAAAAGCTTTCATATCATCGAAGAGCTTTCCGAGTGTGATTTTGGAGAGTTTGAGAATAAAAATTATAAAGAGCTTTCCGGAAATCAGGATTATCAGAGGTGGATTGATAGCAATGGAACGCTTCCTTTTCCGGGAGGAGAAAGTCGAGAAGCGTTTAAGTACCGGAGCCTTACAGGATTTCAGAAGGCTGTCACACAGTGTATCCGTAACAACATAAAGACAGCGGCTCTTGTGATACATGGCGGTACGATCATGAACATTATGGAAGAATATGCGGACAGACCCAGGGCTTTTTATGAATGGCATGTAAAAAACGGCGGCGGTTATCTGGCAGAGCTGGAGCCTGCGCTGTGGCAGAAGGGACGGAGAGAGCTCTGTGTCCGTGAAGCATATATGGAGGGTTAAGTTATGAATGAGCAGAAGATCAGTTGGAAACGCAGCGACTTGAAATGGCGTGGAAAACAGGCATTCAAAAAAAATTACTGGTCAGCAGTGCTGGTAAGTCTGGTGCTGGCTATTGTGACGGCAACCGGCGGAAGCGGTGCGGCCACTGGCAGTGCCGGAAATGTGGTAAGTCCGGACTACGGTGTTACAACGTATCGTTTGGGTACGGATATCAATGGTGTTACTTCTTATGTCAGCCATGTATTTCGCTCCCCACTGGCAGTGCTTTTTGCACTTTTGAGTGCCAGTGCCGTGGTAGCTGTGGCTCTGATCGGAATCCTTTTTCATTTCTTTGTGGGAAATGTTTTGGAGGTAGGCGGAAGAGATTTTTACATTGAGAACCTTTATTCTGTACCCGGGCCCGGAAAGCTCCTCAGTGTATTTCGTTCCGGGAATTACGGTAATATCGTAAAAACCATGTTTTTACGGGACCTGTATCTTGTATTGTGGACGCTGCTTTTTATTATTCCCGGAGTGGTAAAATCCTACGAATATAAGATGATCCCTTATCTTCTTGCGGAATATCCGGATATGAGCACAAAGGAAGTGTTTGCAAAAAGCCGTGAGATGATGAACGGACAGAAGATGGATACCTTTATCCTGGATCTTTCCTTTATTCCCTGGTCTGTCCTTTCGGCAATTACGGCCGGGATCGCGGGACTCTTTTATGTATCCCCGTATAAGGATGCAACCTATGCGGAGCTTTATGATACTCTTGCGGCAGGAATGCCGGGAAACGAACAGCAGGTGTATGAAGATGAAAATAGCGGCATATACGGATAAAATGATCCTTGTGAGAGGTGGCGGAGATCTGGCCACAGGAGTGATTCACAAGCTTCATCAGAGTGGCTATCAGGTCCTGATCCTGGAATGTGACCGTCCAAGTGCCATCCGCCGTCATGTGGCCTTCTGTGAAGCTGTTTATGACGGAACTGCAGAGGTAGAAGGCGTTGTGTGCAGGAGGATCACGGAGAACGATATCCGGACCCAGTGTAGGAAATGCTGGGCACAGGGAGAGATCCCCCTTCTGACAGATACCCATGGAAAATATATCCGCGAATTGGAGCCGGAGGCAGTGATCGATGCCATCCTTGCCAAAAAGAATCTTGGGACCAGCAGGGATATGGCACCACTGACTGTGGGACTTGGCCCGGGCTTTACCGCAGGGGAGGATGTGGATTACGTGATCGAGACCATGCGCGGCCATAACCTGGGAAGGATCATAAAAAAAGGCATTGCCCTGCCGAATACCGGAGTGCCGGGACTGATCGCAGGAATCGGAAAGGAACGTGTGATCCATTCACCGGCAGCCGGTAACATGAAAAACATCTGTCAGATCGCAGATCTTGTTGAAAAAGACCAGGTGATCGCCATGGTAGGTGATACGCCGGTGAAGGCTACCATTTCCGGCGTGATCCGGGGACTGATCCGGGACGGCTACCCTGTTTTTGAGGGAATGAAGATCGCGGACATCGACCCAAGGGCAGAACAGAAGAAAAACTGTTTTACGATCTCAGACAAGGCGAGGTGTATCGCAGGGGGAGTACTGGAGGTGCTGCTTTCCTGCGGAGTGCTTCCGGGAACAGAGAAATCTGTGAGGAATGAGAATCTGTGACCGATACAGAGCCTGGTGTCCCTGAAAGAAGTTAGAAGATAAATGGAGTGTGTCATGAAGAAAAATGAAAAAGCGCTTACTGTGGCATTCACAGGAGGCGGCGGAAAAACCAGTCTGATCCTTGGACTGGCAGAAATATTTTCCGGACAGGGAAAACGTGTGATCGTGACCACAACCACGCATATGGCATGGGAACCGGAACGTCCTTTTGCGGAGGCAGAGGACATTCCGGGAGCATGCCGGCTTATAGAACAATACGGATACGTCATCGCGGCTCATCACAAGGCCGGGCAGCCAAAGATTTCCGGCCCCGAAAAGGAGATCCTGGAAAAGCTGCCCGGCTTTTGTGATCTTCTTCTTGTGGAAGCTGACGGATCCAGGCGCCGACCCCTTAAAGTGCCGGCTGTTCATGAGCCGGTGATCCCTTCTTTTGCAGATATGGTAGTAGGAGTGATCGGTTTTGACTGCATCGGCAAAAGGATCTGTGATACGGCACACCGTCCGGATGATGTGGCGGGATTTCTGGGAAAGCGTACAGATGAGCCTGTGACATGGATGGATGTGTGGAAGATCATCCGGTCTGAAGACGGATTGCAAAAAGGCGTGGACGGGCGAAGATTTCTTGCGTATCTGAACAAGGCAGATACTCTGGAGGATCCTTGTGTGGCGGAGAAGCTTATGGCACAAGGTCAGGAGTCTGGGATCATGATGATCTGCGGAAGCCTGCAGAGAAGTGTAAACAGCTAGTACAGCGAAAATTAAGTTTCTGCTATATTGACGCAGGATGATTTCTTCATCTGCAAGGCGGAGGAATGAGGCGTAGCGGTGGCTACGACGATTGACGACAACGCAGCAGATGAAAAATCAGGCAAGTCAATATGGCGGTTACTTAATATTCGCTGTACTAGAATCGAAAGGAAGTGGAGCGGTGATATGAAACTGGGACTGATCATGCTGGCAGCAGGAAACAGCCGGCGGTTTGGAAGCAATAAGCTGCTGTACGGGATAGACGGAATGCCGATGTACAGGCATATTCTCCTGGAACTGAAAAAAGTGAAAGCAGCACTGGAGGAACAGGGGCACAGGTGTGAGATCACAGTTGTCACACAGTATGAGGAGATTGCGCAGGAAGCAGAGAAGCTCGGCGTGCGGTTTCTTTATAATCTGCATCCGGATGAGGGAATATCTTCCTCACTGAAGATCGGGCTGCGGGTCAACCGGGAGATGGATGCTTGTTTGTTTACGGTGGCAGATCAGCCGTGGTTGCGGTGGGAGACGGTTTTTGGACTGGTGGATGTGTTTTTGAGAGATGGGAAGGGGATCGCCTGTGTGGAGTATGATGGGAAGACGGGGAATCCCTGTGTTTTTTCGAAGAGGTATTATGGGGAGCTGATGAAGCTTTCCGGTGATGTCGGGGGGAAGAGGGTGGTTGTGGCACATCGGGGGGATGTGGCTGTGATGAAGGTTGAGGATGGAAGGGAGATGGTGGATGTGGATTTTGCGGACGGACGCCGGTGAGGTACCGTCTGGTTTGGGCTGGGGCTTCGTCGGGGGCTGGCTTCTAAGGCGCTGGAAATCTGCTAAAACCGCTGAAAAAAATCCAGAACTCGCTCCTGCGTCGCTCAAACAGCTGGATTTTTTCCAGCAACGCAGATTCCCACCGCCTAAGAAGCGCACCCCTCCTGCAGAGCCAGCCCAAACCAGACGGTACCTCGCCGGCTGACGTGCGAAAGGGGAGATAGGCTAGAGTGAAAGTGTGAAGTTTGTAGAAGCAGAGCATCGATGATGAAAGCACCGGCTGATGTGTGAAAGCACCGTGTCTGAGGCAATTTTCACTTATACAAAAGCCAGCAGGGAACCGCCCTGGCGTAGTGGGATGTTCTGCAGGAGTCCTGCTGATTCTTAGGTGGTGTGGTTTCTGCGTTATTCCAAAAAGTTCTGCTGTCTGAGCGGCTTGACGCGAGTTCAGAACTTTTTGGAATGGTTTTAGCAGAAGCCGCAGCACCTTAGAAGCCAGCGGACGACGAAGCCCTTCCCGCTACGCCAGGGCGGTTCCCTGCGTACGTTCGTTATAATTTATAATTATAAGGTAGACAAATCTCAAATAAAATGATTCTTAGCCGCTTCTTCCTCAGCCAGACGAACCGTCTCACCGGAAGGATTGGAGATCACTGCTGAAGCTACGATCTCACAAGGCGGGTTTCCCTTTACACTGTCAATGGCAGCTGTAACGGCAGAAACATCACCGGTCAGAAAAACAGTGGCATGTCCACCACACTTTGTCTGCCAGGTAAGAAAAGAAACATCAGAAGTCTTCAGCATCTGGTCGATCACCAGGATTGCATTACTGCTGCCAACAACCTCAACTAAACCAAAAGCACCATAATTCATAAATCCGTCGCCCCCTTTATTTATTGATCGTCATCTTCAGTGCGATCTCAGTATCCTCAGAAGGAGAAGCGATCACAGTATGAGAAACAACCTTACCAAGAGGTTTGGCTGCCTCCAGCGCAACCTCCATAGCTGCATTAACGTCAGAAACAGAACCACGCATCTTGACACAGGCGCCACTCTTCAGACGGTTACGCTCAACACTTTGGATCCTGACATTGGCTGCTTTGGAAGCAGCATCAAGAGCAACAAAACAGGCAACCAGGTTATCCAGCTCAAAAACACCTACAGCCATGCCCTTATAATTATTATCCATAAAAATACCTCCATGCGGAACAGATTCCAGTAATGTGGTTTCTTGACCGGTTTTACGTGGAATCATTACCGTTTTTATGGATTTATTATAACTTTTTTAGACAAAAATAGCAAGAAATAAATACACAGATAACAAAGTATTACTGAGAACGGAGTGAACAGTAGCTCACGAAGAGAACAGCAACGCAAAGTTTACTTTGGACGCCGGATATAGTATATTAATTAAATAAGAAATAGCAGGAAGGTGTAAAGAAATGCAGATACATCAGACAGACTTTTCAACAGGAAATGTCTATCGTAACATTATGGAAGTGGCTGTGCCGATGATCATTGCACAGATCCTAAACCTCCTTTACAACATTGTAGACCGGATCTATATCGGAAGGATTCCTGAGATCGGAGCCACTGCACTGACAGGAGTGGGACTGTGTTTTCCTATTATCACCCTGATCACCGCATTTACCTATCTTTTTGGAAATGGAGGAGCACCGCTTTGCTCCATGGAACGGGGAAGAGGAAACCGGGAAGAAGCAGAAATGCTCATGGGAAACACCTTTGTGATGCTGATCGGCACAGGAGTGATCCTGACAGCCATTGGCCTTATCTTTTACAGACCGATCCTATATGCCTTTGGCGCCAGTGATGTAACCTTTTCCTATGCGTTAGACTACATAAGGATCTATCTTCTGGGAACCCTGTTTGTGATGATCACTCTGGGAATGAACCCGTTTATCAACAGCCAGGGCTTTGGAAACACAGGGATGCTCACGATACTGATCGGTGCTGTACTGAACATTCTTCTGGATCCCCTGTTTATCTTTGGGATGCACATGGGAGTCCGGGGAGCGGCTTTGGCGACTATCATTTCCCAGTTCTGTTCCGCCATCTGGGTCTTACGCTTCCTTACAGGAAAAAAGGCGATCCTGAACCTGAAAAAAAGCGCCATGAGGATCTCCTGGAAAAGAGTGGGCAGTATCGTAAGCCTGGGTATGTCCGGTTTTTTTATGGCATTTACAAACAGTCTTGTGCAGGTGGTATGCAATGCCACACTCCAGACCTGGGGTGGTGATATCTACGTTGGTGTCATGACAGTTTTAAATTCTGTCCGTGACATTTTCACCATGCCGGTCCATGGGCTTACTACAGGTGCTTCTCCGGTCATGAGCTTCAATTATGGAGAAAAAGCATACGACAGAGTCAAAAAAGCAATTAAATTTATTACAGCTGTCTGTGTGATCTATACCCTGGCAGGCTGGGGAATCCTGAAGCTGCTTCCGGAATTTTTCATCCGGATCTTTAACAGCGATCCCGGGCTTCTGGAAAAGGGAGTTCCTGCCCTTCATATTTACTTTTTCGGCTTCTGCTTTATGGCATTGCAGTTTACCGGACAAAGCGTGTTCGTGGCACTGGGAAAGGCAAAAAAGGCCACCTTTTTTTCTCTGCTCCGAAAGGTAGTGATCGTAGTACCGCTGACGCTCCTGCTGCCTTCTGTGAATGGCCTGGGAACAGACGGCGTGTTCTGGGCGGAACCGGTTTCCAACCTTGTAGGCGGCTGTGCATGCTTTTTCACCATGCTGGCGACGGTACTGCCGGAGCTGAACAAACGTAAGGCATAAGACGGGCCGGATAAAGGTTTGCGGGAAATTTTGATATGTGTTAGAATGGACAGGATGATTTTTCTGCAAACTAAGCAGAAATCTTAAGAAGGGCCGGCGTATGGCCGGGCAGGAATGAGAGGAAAACATAATGGCTTTATTTCAGGCATTTCGGGCAGTAAGACCTGCTTCGGAAAAAGCAGAAAAGGTGGCTGCACTTCCCTATGACGTAGTCAGCAGAGAAGAAGCGAGAGAGATCGGGGAAAAAAATCCGGAATCTTTTCTCCATATAGACCGTGCGGAGATGGATCTGGACCCGGAAACTGATCTTTATGATCCGAAGGTTTATCAGAAGGCAAGGGAAAATCTGGATCGTTTCCAGAAAGAAGGGATCCTGATCCAGGATGAGAAACCGAACTATTATCTGTATGAACTGATCCGTAAGGGAAGATCCCAGACCGGGATCGTAGGTGTCAGTTCCATTGATGATTACATGAATGGTGTGATCAAAAAGCATGAGCTTACAAGAGAGGATAAGGAGCAGGATCGCATCCGTCATGTGGATGTCTGTGATGCCAACACAGGCCCTATTTTTCTGGCGTGCAGATATCCGGCAGAGCTTCTTACTCTTATGGAAGAATGGAAAAATGCACATGTTCCTGTGTATGATTTTACTTCCGATGACGAGATCACACATCGTGTATGGGTCGTAGATGAGGAAGAAAAGATCCGGACTATACATAGTCTTTTTGGCGGAATCTCCTCTATCTATATTGCTGATGGTCACCACAGAGCAGCCTCCGCAGTAAAGGTTGGACAGAAGAGAAGAGCGGAGCATCCGGACTACACCGGAAAAGAAGAATTTAACTTTTTCCTGTCAGTGGTATTTCCGTATGACCAGCTGACCATCCTTCCGTATCACAGGATCGTAAAGGATATCAAGGGTATGGAACCCAAAGCCTTTATCGGAAGCATGAAGTTTAATTTTGAGCTGATGGCAATGCCGGGATTTCCATGTAAACCGGTGGAGAAACACTGCTTCGGGCTGTATGTAGACGGAGAATGGTTCCATCTGAAGGCATATCCGGATATCTATGCGGGTAAAGACAGCGTAGGTCAGCTGGATGTGTCTATTCTTCAGGATAAGGTCCTGGGTCCGGTTCTGGGGATCAGTGACCCGCGTACCGATGAGAGGATCCGCTTTATGGGAGGAAACCACAGACTGAAGGATCTGGCAGCAGCTGCAGATGAGACAGGAGGAGCTGCCTTTGCCATGTATCCTACATCCATGGAGGAGCTGATGACGATCGCAGACGAGGGTAAGCTTATGCCGCCAAAGAGCACCTGGTTTGAACCGAAGCTCCGCAGTGGTCTTTTTATCCATAAGCTTTCAGACTGATGCCGGAGGCTTTATAGATTTTTAATAAAATGGTCAGGAAAATCTTAGGAAATCACTACAGATTGCTCACATTTGTCCGGTAAGATACAAGTATATGCTGAGCAAACGCGAAAGAGGGGTTTTCATGACAAACGAACAGTATTACGATTGCATCCAGCCATATCAGAACGCATGTCAGATCATGCGCGCCAAGCTTGAGGTGCTCAACGGAAGCCTGTATCAGAAGTCTTCCGTATCTCCGATCCACAATATCCAGGAACGGATCAAATCCAAGAAGAGCATCGAAAAGAAGCTGGAGAAGCTGGGACATTCGGACAGTGTGCAGAACGCCAAGGATCATCTCCGGGATATCGCTGGGATCCGTGTGATCTGCTACTTTATTGATGATATATACAATCTTGTAAATGCGCTGAAGCGGCAGAGTGAACTGATCTTTATCAGGGAAAAGGATTACATACAGAATCCCAAGCCTAACGGATACCGCAGCTTTCACGTGATCATTGCAGTTCCGGTGTATTATCTGGATACCATGGAGTATTTTCCGGTGGAGATCCAGCTGAGGACGATGACCATGGATCTCTGGGCAAGCATGGAGCACCGTGTCTGTTACAAGAAGCTTCCGGAACACAGGGATGAGCTGGCGGAGGCCTTCTGTCAGTATGCAGATATCCTTGGAAAGATCGAGGAACAGTTTGAAGCCTACAATGAAACAGGAATGCTGGAGGAGATCACACCTGCCCAGATTACTGAGAATCCGACGGAGGGATAGGAATGGAGATCGAAGAGGAATTTATATCCGGTTTCTGCCGTACCATGAACGGGGGCGAAACCGTCTGCTGTGAGTATACACGGCAGGAGGACAGCAGCAGGAAGCTGACCTTTATGGACTGCGCGCATGAAAGATGTGTAAACACAGGCGCCTGTGAGATCTTCAAACAGGCCCATGAGCTGGAGCAGAAATAAAAGATCAAAGAAAAGAAAACAGCGAAAAAGCAATAATGATAAAACAGCAATTATAAAAAATCACAGAATACAGGAGGAGTGAGTATGAAGCACACAGTAGATGCAATGGGGAAACAGTGTCCGATCCCGGTTGTAATGACCAAGAAGATCCTTGACAAGGCAGAGCAGGGAGACGAGATCTTGATCCTGGTAGACAACGAAACAGCAGTAAACAATTTGAGCAGACTTGCCGGAAGTACCGGATGCAGTTTCGTATCCAGAAAAACAGAAGGTGGTTACGAGATCAATATGACAGTAAAATCTGATCCTGCTGCAAGAAGCCAGGCAGAGCCTGAGATCGTCTGCACACCGGCTGTTCCGCAGGGAGATTATACCGTTGCCATCACTTCCGATAAGATGGGAGATGGAGATCCGGAGCTTGGCGGGATCCTGATCAAGGGATTTGTGTATGCGCTGACACAGCTGGAGACACCGCCGTCAGTTATGCTGTTTTATAATGGCGGAGCCAGACTTACTGCACAGGATTCACCATGTATCGAAGACCTTAAGACCTTACAGGAGCAGGGAACCGAGATTCTGACCTGCGGAACCTGCGTGAACTTCTACGGACTGAAGGAACCGGCAGTGGGAACCGTAACAAATATGTATACCATAGCGGAAAAGCTCACAAAAGCAGGAAAAGTGATCCGCCCGTAAACAGAAAAACATATAGAAACAACAAAAGCATATAGAAACTTACAGAAGCAGACAGAAACAAATAGAAATATACAGAAATGCCGCAGAGCCATTTTGAAGCCTGCGGCATTTCTGACATCCAGTTGGTATCTGGTTGATATCCGGTTATGAGCAAGCAACGAAGCGGATCGGGAATATCCGCCTGACTTAGCTCCGAACTTACAATTCCACATCAAGCTGCTGCTGCCACTCAAAATGTGATTAAACATACTCACATCGAGATAA
>NZ_WQQD01000053.1:0-40989 GCF_018785605.1 Blautia sp. MCC270 | reverse complement strand
GGGCTTGACCAACAAGCCGAGGAAGCGGGCAGGATGTAACAGAAATGGGGCGGAACAAGCTTGCTTGTGGAGAACCATTTCTGGTACAGACTGAACATTTGCGAAGCAAATGACATCGAACGACGGAGTCGTGAGATGACCACCGCTGGAGTAGCCAAAAGAACAGGTGATGCAGCTTTAGCTGCGAGCCCGTGAAGAAAGCTACGGATCGGTACGCAGGTTAAAATTGATTCAAAAAAGATTAACGATCATCAATAGAACATGTATGTAGTTTTGAATATACAATCATGAAAGAGTGGCTTAAACAGCCACTTTTTTATTACCCATAAAAACTGTCCCCTAAAAAAACATAAAAATTGCCCCTTGTAATATACCCAAACAAGCGGTACTATAACATCCAAGTTATTACATTCCTACATTAATACAATCATACATTAAAGTAATAACAAAGGTAATAACGAAACGAGAGGGGAATTATTATGAACACACAGAACAACACAGTAGTTAAACTTGCAGAAACTGCGTTATTAGCAGCTTTATGTTATGTATCCTTCACATTTCTGCAGATCAAGATCCCGGTGCCGGGCGGAGACGCAACATCCATTCATATCGGAAATGCTTTCTGCGTACTTGCAGCACTGCTTCTGGGTGGCGTATATGGCGGACTTGCCGGAGCTATCGGAATGGGAATTGCAGATATCATGGACCCTGTTTATATCACAGGCGCACCGAAAACCTTTGTACTGAAATTCTGTATCGGTCTGATCGTAGGTCTTGTGGCACACAAGGTTGCAAAGATCAATGAGAGTACAGATAAAAAATATGTTTTCAAATGGAGTGTGATCGCATCTATCGCAGGACTTGCATTTAACGTAATTGCAGATCCTATCGTAGGATATTTCTACAAACAGTACATTCTGGGACAGCCACAGGAACTGGCACAGGCACTTGCAAAAATGAGTGCGGCGGCAACCTTTATCAATGCAGTTGTATCTGTAATTCTGGTAGCGATCATCTATAATGCAGTACGTCCGGTACTGATCAAAAGTCATTTGATCACAGTTACCAACAACAAAAATCAGGTTGCGTAAAACGACATACTAAAAAAATAATAGAAAACAAGAAATAACACAAGACAGCGAAATGGAAGTTAAAATCCATTTCGCTGTCTTTTTATGCGGGTATAGGATCATTTTTTATATGGTTATCCGCACATAGAAAACAAATTTCGGAACAACCAAGATCTGTTTTGACGTATCCATGGCAGTGATTGCTGCGGTACTTTCCTTCGTATTTGCGGGAAGACTGGATGGTGTAAGAGAAGGTACTGTTATTTCCGCATATTCTCCCGCACCTTCGTAGGTGTGCACCCGAAGTGCTCCTGGAACATCCGTCGAAACAGCTTATAATTGTTGAATCCATGGCGTTCCAGAATCACATGCACGGGGGCTTTCGTATTGATCAGATCTTTGTAGATAAAAGAAAGTCTGTATTCATTCTGATATTCCAGAAATGTAACCCCCATCTTTTTCTTGAAAAAACGGCAGAAATATCCAGTCTGGAGATAAGCAACACCTGCGATCTCATCCAGAGAAATAGGCCGTTTGTAATTCTCAGAAATATAATTCAGCACCAGATTCAGTCGGTCCAGATCTTTTTTCTGCCGGCTTAGATCACTTTGAAAAATTTTGACACTGAAATTGTGACACAGCTGGAATAAAAGTTCAAAGATCAGGATATTGCAGACGAGAGTCGTATGGTGGAGTAAAAAGATACAAAAAAAGCGGAGATTTATCGTTATAAAGACTATTGAAAATAAAAGAAGTTTGTAGTAAGGTAGTAGCTACAACGCTTACGAAAGGGAAGAATGTTTCAGGTGGGCAGTCTCCTTTTTGTGGAGAATTTTGGATGAAGGAAAACGAAAAACAAGGGGGAAGAATTTATGGAGAAGGTAAAAGAGAAATCTTCTTTTTTCCGAAAGTTCGTAGGAGATAAGAGGTTTTATCTGATGGTCCTGTCTATTGCAGTACCGATCATGGTACAGAACGGGATCACAAATTTTGTCAGTCTTCTGGACAATATTATGATCGGTCGTATCGGTACCGAACAGATGTCTGGAGCGGCGATCGTCAATCAGCTGATCTTTGTATATAATCTATGTATTTTCGGCGGGGTGTCCGGAGCGGGAATTTTTACAGCACAGTATTTCGGACAGAAGGATCATGAGGGTGTCCGCCAGACACTTCGTTATAAACTGTGGATGGCAGTGATTCTGACAGCGATCACCATTATACTGTTTCTGACAGCAGGGGGTTCACTGATCAGCATGTATTTAAAAGGTGACGGAACCGCACAGGAGATCAGGGATACTCTTATTTATGGGAAACAGTATTTATGGATCATGCTTCTGGGACTTCCGCCATTTATGATGGTGCAGGTCTATGCAAGTACCTTACGTGAATGCGGTGAGACCGTACTTCCAATGAAGGCCGGGATCGTGGCAGTGCTGATCAATCTGATATTTAATTATCTTCTGATCTATGGAAAATTCGGATTCCCGGAAATGGGAGTAAGAGGTGCGGCTGTTGCCACAGTGCTCTCCAGATATGTGGAAGCCTGCATTGTCTTGAGTTGGACACATAAGCATACAGAAAAGAATATTTTTGCACAGGGTCTGTATTCAACATTAAAGGTTCCGGCGAACCTGACAAAGAAGATACTTATTAAGGGAACCCCGCTGCTTCTGAATGAGACTTTATGGGCAGCCGGAGTGGCCATGCTGACACAATGTTATTCAGTCCGTGGACTGAACGTGGTTGCGGGATTAAATATTTCCAATACCATCAACAATGTATTTAATATCATATTTATCGCACTTGGAGATTCGGTAGCCATTGTTGTAGGACAGCTTCTGGGGGCAGGTAAGATGAAGGAAGCCAGAGATACGGACAACAAGATGATCGCATTTTCTGTGTTCTGCTGTACCTGCGTGGCAGCTGTGATGTTTGTAATGGCACCACTGTTTCCAAGGCTTTACAATACCAATGCTGAGGCACGTACTCTGGCGAAATATTTTATTATGCTCACAGCATTTTTCATGCCGCAGAATGCATTCTTGCATGCAACATATTTTACTTTGCGTTCCGGTGGAAAGACCATCGTTACATTTCTGTTTGACAGTGTGTTTATCTGGGTGGTAAGTGTAACGATCGCATTTACCTTAAGCCGTTTTACAGGTCTGCCTGTACTTGTGATCTACGCAATGGTCCAGGCAGCGGATATGATGAAATGTGTCATTGGATTTATCCTTGTAAAAAAAGGCGTATGGCTTCAGAATATCGTTTCATAGAATTTTTTGAAATCTTCCGGGAGGGGTGCTTCCAGGGAGATTTCTTTTTTGGCATTTTTGTCATGATGCATGGAAGCCCGGGTGTCGGAAGCAGATTCATCAATTGAAAATGGAAGTTGAAATTTAAGCTTCCATGCGTGGAGTGCAGCCCGGGAAAACGGATTCGATATGTCCGATAAACAGTACAGAGAATCACCCAGAAGAGGATGCCCGAGAGATGCCATGTGTACACGGATCTGATGGGTACGGCCGGTTTTCAAACGGAGCATTACAAGAGAAGCCGGAGCTGCTGCGTCAGGGCCGTTAGATTTCAGAACAGAATAAAGGGTTTCTGCATGTTTGCTTCCGGGAAGCGTGCCATCTGTGGATACGACCATTTTCAGACAGTTATCCGGGTCAGGTGCAAGGGGAACGGAGATCCTGTGAAAAGCTCCATCTTCATCCACAGGCATGAAACCGGAAACTGCAGCCAGATAGGTTTTCTCTGAAATCCCTTCTTCACGCTGGTTCTGTAATCTGGCGGCAGCAGTCTGGTTCCTGGCAAAGAGCAGGATACCGGAGGTTTCTTTATCCAATCGTCCGATAGACCGGACTTTGGTAGGCTCTCCTTTGGAACGGAAATAGGAAGCCACCTGGTTGGCGAGACTGTCACTGTAGTGAGAACCGGAAGGATGAGTGACAATCCCGGCAGGTTTATTTATGGCGAGGATATCCTGGTCTTCGTATATGATCGCCAACTCAGGAAGAATCTGTGACGTTGCAGCCAGTGAATGATAAATGTGAGAATTGACATCAGAACCTGCAAATTCTGAAGCTGCGGAATCAGAATATGAAATTGCGTCTGCGGAGAACTGGAAATTGTGATTGGACGAATAGACGGTAAAGGATGAAGATTCCAGCTGGGCAGAATCCACATCGTCCGCTTCCAGGCATACTATGATCTGATCCCCGGGATAAGCGGTTTCCGTTACCCGGCACTGTTGTCCGTTTTTTCGGATACCACCGGGACGGAACTTCGCCTGGCTGATCTGCTTTTTTGTAAGACCTGCCTGCGTGCGAAGAAAGCGGGAGACAGGTGCCGGAACAGCTGTTTTCGGGATATAGATAGTAAGATAGCGGTTCATTGTGAGGAATCCTCCGATTCTATTAAATTAATAAATATTTACAGGAATTTGGATGCAGGAGATTTTTACTTATGCTGATAATAAAAAACAGCAACTTGAGTCCGATCCCTCAGCTGCAGTTTATCCAGAATGGAACTGAGATAATTTCGTACCGTTCCCTCACTGAGAAACAGTTCTGCGGCAATCTCCTTATTGCTGTATCCGTTGGCGATCAGCCGGATGATATCCAGCTCCCGTTCGCTGATGTTTCTGGAAGCATAATCAAATCCGTCGGAAGACTGCAGGAGTTCAGGGATTTTGGATATGATCTCTGTGCCGAATACGGTCTGGCCGGAGTAAACCGCCTGAAGAGCCGGAAGAATGCTGGTATGATCCTGCTTCAGAAGATAACCCTTTGTGCCGAGGCGGAGGGCTTTTACAATATATTCATCATCGGAAAAAGTAGTCAGAAGAAGAATTTTTGCCTCCGGAAATTCGCCCAGGATCTTTCTGGAAGCTTCCAGTCCGTCCATTCCTTTCATACGGATATCCATCAGAAGAATATCCGGAAGATACTCTCTGTACAGAGAGCAGGCTTCTTCACCATCAGAGCCGGTGGCAGTCACTTCGATATCCGGGGTTGCTTCAAGAATGGTTTTTAGTGCTCCTGCAACCAGGCAGTCGTCGTCTACGATTATAATTTTCATGTCAAAATCTCCTGTTTATGAGTTATAAAAAGTAAATTTACAGATCAGAAAAAACAGACGGATCCAATATGCCGGGAAAGTACTTTGATCAAATCAGGAAGGTTTCCGGAAAAGTGAGAAATATCTGTCTGATTCAATTAGAAACAGATTTCGGGATCGTCACAAAGATCCGAAAACCATTCTCCTGCGTAATCTGGACCGTACCGCCCAGCGCCTTTGCACGGTCACGGATATTGGACAGTCCCATACCACCGGAAGTATTTTTTGCCTTATTGCTGTCTGATCCAGTTTGAATATCCGGAATTCCATTTTCCGGTGTCCCATTATCCTCAATGCACAATTGATAAAGTGCAGGATGCTCCCGCAGAAGAATATCCACAGAATCCGCATTACTATGCCGCATTACATTGGAAAGCCCTTCCTTTGTAATACTGATCAGACTGTATTTCACCTCTCTTGGAATCTGCCTGGACATATCATAAGTAAGATTCACCGGGCAGAAGGTGAAATCCTTTACAAGTCCTTTTATGGCATCTTCCAGATCTATCGCATCGTCATGAAGATCATGTACACTGGAACGGATGCTGTTCATAGCACCGTTCAGGGATTCTTCCAGATTTCCAAGCAGAGGATCAAGAGAATCATTTTTGTTGATGGTTTTGCAGGCAGCAGTCATAAGGATAGAACGGGATAGTACATGTCCCACATTATCATGGATCTCTCTGGCAATTCTGTTTCGCTCGCGCAATGTAGCAGCATAAATCTCGTAATCCTGTTTTTCCAGAAGTGCCTTGTTTTTTTCAGAAAGAAGAAGCGTATGTTCCTCACTGTCATCCCGGATCTGATGAAAATCCTGGTAAAGAGCCTGATATTTTCCGGCATAGAGCCAGAGAAAAAATGAGAGAACGAAACCAAAAATCCCAAGCAGACAAAGAACTGCCGGAAATCTATTGATCTGAAAAACCAGAAATCCCCAAAGTGGAAGCGCAGCCACTGCCAGAGGAAAAAGCCCAGCAGATAAGGTCTGATACAGCAGCAGCGGGAAAAATAGAAGAAGATCCGAAAACCACAGGGAACATAATCCAAAGATCACATAGCTCTTCCTGCAAGAACCGGAATGATATTTCCGGCGGGTTTCAATACTGGCAAAGAATTGTGTGAACAGGATTCTGTTTTACATACCCTGCCCAGATAAGTAATGCAGCAAAGGATCACCGCAAAAAGGAGGGCAAACACAAGAGCCTGATCTGCAGGCACATAAAAAAATGTTAAAGTACTGTATAAAAGCAATAGTATGGAATCTGTAAAATAACGCATAAAAAATATACCCTCCTTTCTCAGAATTACAGCCTTTTCCGAAAGTCAGGCAGATAACCGGCTAAAATTATCGTATCCTGTTCCGGGAGAACCCCTTTTGCTGCACAAATTTCTGAAATCAATGTGCCTTTATTATAATATACCGGTTCCTTTCCTGCAAAGAAAAATCTATCCTTCTGAAAAAGACATGACATTTGTCATTTGCAGGTGGTGACATTCAACACTTGGAGCAGACAGAAGAAAAGGATATAATGGCATCATAGAAGAAATATGAATTTCTGCGAAAAAGACATAAAAGTCCTGCTTAACGGACTGTAAAAAAGGAGGAAAACATATGCCACAGAGTATGGTCCACATAGAAAATCTGGTAAAACGATATGGTGATCTTACCGCACTGAATCATCTGGAACTGGATATCCGGGAGGGTGAGATCTTCGGATTACTTGGTCCCAACGGCTCGGGAAAGACAACGGCCATCAGCTGCCTCTTGTCACTTCTGAAATATGACAGAGGTGAAATAAAGATATTCGGAGAAGAGATGAAGCCGGACAGCTATAAGCTCAAGGAACAGATTGGGATCGTGCTTCAGAATGTAGCCGTTTTTGATGAGCTGACAGTGCAGGAAAATATCGATTATTTCTGCGGCCTTTACATACGGGACAGGAAACGGAGAAAAGAGCTGGTGGAGGATGCCATTGAATTTACAGGTCTTGAAGATTTCCGCAAAATGTACCCGAAGAAGCTTTCCGGGGGCCTTTTACGAAGATTGAACATTGCCTGCGGGATCGCCCACAAGCCAAGACTGATCATTATGGATGAGCCGACGGTAGCTGTAGATCCACAGAGCAGAAACAAGATCCTGGAAGGGATCCAGACGCTGAACCACCAGGGCTCCACCATTATCTACACATCCCATTACATGGAAGAAGTGGAGCAGATCTGTACCAGGATCGCCATCATGGATCACGGAAGAGTCATCGCTCAGGGAACAAAGGAAGAATTGAAGCAGATGATCAAAACAGGAGAGACCATTACCGTAGAAGCCATTGCCCTGGAAGAAAAAAATCTCCGGGATATCCGCACACTGGAGCATGTGTTTGATGTGCAGTATGAAAAACAGGTGCTGGTCGTGCGCTGTACCGATGCGAAGCATAACCTGATCCGTCTTCTTAATTATCTGCAAAGCCAGGATATTTCTTTTGGAAGAGTCTTTTCCGAACTGCCTACATTAAATGATGTCTTTCTGGAGATCACCGGAAAACAGCTAAGAGATTAGGAGGGATGGGAGATGTTGCATTTACTGAAATACAGTTTTCTTTCCAAGATCCGGAATTTTAACATTGTATTCTGGCCGCTGGTCTTTCCGCTTGTGCTTGGAACTTTTTTCTATTTTGCATTCGGAAATATCAATGAAGCAGATTTTCAGACGGTTCCGGTGGCAGTGGTGAAGGAAGCTTCTGCGGATACGTTTTTTATGACCTATCTGGATGAAGTGGAAAAAAGCAGTCCGGATCTTTTAAAAGCAGAAGAAATGTCGGAAAAGGAAGCGCTGGAAGCACTGCAGGATAAAAAAGTAGAAGGGATTTATTATGTGGGAAAAGAGCCTTCCCTTACAGTAGCAGGAACCGGAATAGAAGAAAGTATCCTTCAGACAGTTCTCGACAGCTGTGAAAACACCAGAACGACTATCACCAATATCATGAAAAAAAATCCGCAGATGGATATGGAAACCATGAAATCCTTGTTAAGTTCCGACAGCCTGGTAAGGGAAGTCTCTCTTGGCGGCCGGACCATTGACGGAAATGTGCAGTTCTTTTACGCACTGATCGCCATGGCCTGCCTGTATGGATGCTTTATCGGATTTGGCTCTGCGATCGGGATCCAGGCCAATATCACACCTCTGGCAGCTAGACGGTGTGTAACGCCGACCCACAAGCTGAAGCTGATCCTTACAGACCAGCTGACATCTTTTGCTCTGGGCTATGTGGACGTGATCATTCTGATCCTGTATCTCCGGTATATTCTCAATCTGGATTTTCAGGGACAGATGGGAAAAATGCTGGTGGTATCTTTTTTCGGAAGTCTCATCGGTGTATCTATGGGAATGTTTATAGGCAGCTTCGGAAAAATGCAGGAAGGCGTCAGAATCGGGCTCATGCTTGGAATCTCTATGGTAAGCAGCTTTCTTGCCGGACTGATGAACGGAAATATGAAGGATATCGTGGAAAAAAGTGTTCCGTTTGTGAACCGGATCAATCCTGCATCACTGATCTCAGATGCGTTTTACTGTATCAATGTATATGATGATATGACCAGATACTATAGAAATCTGATCACACTGGCGGTAATGTGCGTGGTGCTGGTGATGGCATCCTTTTTCATGGTCAGGAGGGAACGTTATGACAGTATTTAAAGGCTATATGAGGATCATGAAAAAAAATACAGGTCTGATCCTCCTGTATCTGGGCATTTTTTTCGGAGTGACAATGGCACTTCAGGCAGCGGCCGGTAAGGAAACTTATACCAGCTATGAAAGCGAAAAAATAAAGATCGGAGTGGTGGATAAAGACAACGGACCACTTGCAGAAGGACTGGTAAAATGGCTTGAAGGTACGCATCACGTGACCATGTTGGAGGATAACAGGGAGAAGCTTCAGGAAGAGCTTTTTTACAGAAATGTAGAATACATCGTGGTGATTCCTGAGGATTTTTATGAGAACTGTATGGTAAACGGCGAAAGTATTTCTGTGACCAAGGTGCCCGGATCTTATTCGGCATATTATGTGGATCAGCAGCTGGAGAGCTGTCTGAATACAATGCGGACATATCTGAAAGCCGGTTTTTCCCAGAAGGAAGCGGCAACAGCGATCCTGGATAAAAAAAGAGGAGAAGTCACCATGCTGGATACAGATGAAAACAGTGGTACGTCCGGATGGCTCTATTATTTCCGATATATTCCATATCTGTTTCTTGCATTACTTTGCTATGTGATGGGATATGTTCTGATGGCTTTCAAAAAAGACGATATACCAAAGAGAATGCAGGCATCTGCGATCTCTGCAAGACGACAGAGTCTGGAAGGGCTTCTGGCCATGTTTGTGATGGGTGGGGGCTTATGGGGAATCGGTATGGCTGGAGCTATCCTTATGTATGGAAAAACATTTCTCAGTTCAGAAAATTTCGGATACTATGTACTGAACACTCTGGTAATGATGGCAGTGGCACTTTCACTTTCCTATCTGATCGGTCTTTTTGTAAAAAACAGCAACATGTTAAGCGGGATCGCAAATATCCTGTCTCTTGGAATGTGCTTTCTGTGTGGTGTGTTTGTTCCCATGAATATTATGGACAGAAACGTTCTGAAGGTGTCTCAGTTTCTTCCTGTGTACTGGTATGAAAACGTAAATGAGACTCTTGGAAGTTATAGCCACCTAACAGGTGAGGCAGCTGTATCGGTGTGGAAAGGCATTGGACTGGAAGCTATGTTTGCGGTAGTTTTTGTCTGCATGATCCTGGCAGTGACCAGGTATCAGCGGCAGAAATAACAGAAAATAATAGCAGATGGCTGTTAATTATGGTAGGATATAGCTGATAAAGATGATTTGCGGAGAAAAACATGAAAAAAATACAAGTTTTACTAAAACCACAATGCAATGCAGAAATTCAAAATCAGTTTGCAACAAAATTCGGAGATCAGTGCGAATTTACATTTCAGGGCAAAGAAACTGAGGATGCGATCGTAGCAGCAGAAGTAGTGATCGGAGAGCCAGAGGAAGAAGAAATCCTGAAAGCAGAAAATCTTCGCTGGATCCAGCTGACCTGGGCCGGTGCGGACAAATATACAAAAATGAAAGCATTCCCGACAGGAGTTACATTAACCAATGCTTCCGGCGCTTTTGGAAAGATCATATCAGAATATGTGATCGGGAATATCATTGCGCTGTACCGTGAACTTCCGAACTACTGGAAGAACAAACAGAAACACCTCTGGGTACAGAATAGATCATCAGAAACCATATATGGAAAAAACATTCTCATCCTGGGAACCGGGGATATAGGAAGAAATATTGCCCATAGAATGAAAGCGTTTGAAACGCATGTGACTGGAATAAAAAGAACTGCAGTCCCGGAGCATTTGCAGCAGATGAAAGAGTTTGATGAGGTATATGATCTGACAGCGCTGGATCAGCAGCTTCAGAAAGCGGACATTGTGATCGGCTGTCTCCCGGGAACACCGGAAACAAAAGGCCTTCTGAATTACGAACGGCTGTATTCCATGAAAAAAGATGCAATTCTGGTTAATGTAGGAAGAGGAAGCCTCATTCCAACAGAAGACCTGATCAGAGTACTGGAGGAAGGCCACTTAAAAGGAGTGGTCCTGGATGTATTTGAAACAGAACCATTGCCGGAGACATCACCTCTTTGGAATATGGAAAACGTCCTTATCACTCCACACATTGCAGGCCCGAGTTTCGGTGGAAACGCTGAAGTCCAGGATATGATCTGGAACATCTGCATGGAAAATATGGAACGATATCTGAATGGAAAAAAATTAAAAAATATTGTCCGGTTAAAGGATGGGTATTAAATAAAAAAGATAGTTACAAGCTCCTTCTGATAAACTGTGAAGCAGTTATCCGGTTATGAGCAAGTAGCGAAGCGGATGCTTTTATCCGCTTGACTAAAAATACATTTATGGATATTTAAGAAAGAGACAGAGTGCATAATGATAACACGCCAGAAACTGATCGATCAGATAGAAAAATACAAGCCATATAATGAGCAGGAAGAAAAAGATAAAATCCTGATCCTGGACTGGATCAGAAATAATGAGAATGCTTTTTCCAGGGAAAATGCAGTAGCCCATATGACAGCTTCTGCCTGGGTAGTAAACAGAGAACGGACGAAAGTCCTTATGGTATATCACAACATATACAATTCCTGGTCCTGGCTTGGAGGACATGCAGATGGTGAGACGGATTTACTGTCCGTTGCTGTCAGAGAAGTAAAAGAAGAGGCAGGGATTTCCAATGTTCATCCGGTGTCAGAAGAGATTTTTTCCCTGGAATCCCTGACTGTAGACGGCCATATGAAAAAAGGAAAATATGTATCCAGCCATTTGCACTTTAACCTAACATATCTCCTTGAGGCAGATTCAGAAGAGGCTGTTTCCATAAAAGCAGATGAAAACAGCGGTGTAGCCTGGTTTTCACCGGAAGAAGCATTGATGAGATCAACAGAACCGTGGTTTGTGGAACATGTTTATATTAAGCTTTTGAAGAAAATGAATCTATGTTATAATGGGATAAAGACAAAAGAGGTTTGACATTGACTGAGCAAATACGAAAATCTGACTGTAATGTAAGACAATACAGTTTTGCAGAGATCGACGGGAAGCAAGGTTAAAATAAAAGAATAAAGGACTGGATTGTATGAAAATGCAGTCTTTTTTTTATTCATAAGGAACAGGGAAACTGTTAGCTGAGAAAGGGGGAAACAAACATGAAAAATTATTCAGAGGATGCGGACAGACAGTATCACATTCAGGTAGCAAAAGGAGAAGTGGGGCGTTACGTTATTTTACCGGGAGATCCGAAACGCTGCAAAAAGATCGCACAGTATTTTGATGATCCGGTTTTGGTAGCAGATAACCGGGAATACGTAACATACACCGGAACACTGGACGGAGTGAAGGTAAGTGTGACATCTACCGGAATCGGCGGACCGTCCGCTTCTATCGCAATGGAAGAGCTTTATCGGTGCGGGGCTGACACATTTGTACGCATCGGAACCTGCGGTGGAATGCAGCTGGAGGTAAAAAGTGGTGATATTGTTGTTGCAACGGGCGCGATCCGCATGGAGGGTACCAGCAAAGAGTATGCACCTATTGAATTCCCGGCAGTGGCAAATCTGGAAGTGATCAATGCACTTGTGGAAGGAGCAAAGAAAGAAGGATGTGAATTCCACACAGGTGTGGTACAATGTAAGGATTCCTTTTATGGCCAGCATGAGCCGGAAACCAAGCCGGTCAGCTATGAACTGATGAATAAATGGGAGGCGTGGAAACGTCTCGGCTGTCTTGCGTCGGAGATGGAATCCGCTGCTCTTTTTATAGTGGCAAGCCATTTAAAAGTACGTGTGGGCTCCTGCTTCCTGGTGCTTGCAAATCAGGAAAGAGAAAAGCTGGGTTTGGATAATCCTGTGGTACATGATACCGATAAGGCGATCCAGGTTGCAGTACAGGCAATCCGTGAACTGATCCGTGCAGATCAGGCACAGAAAAAAGAAGAATAACGTATACATGCCTGATTCAGGAAAGGTGGGAAAATTATGGAAGAAAAACAGATCAAAGAAATGATCGATCTGGCGATCAGACAGATGGACTATTCCTATGCGCCATACTCACATTTTCATGTAGGGGCGGTACTTCTTGCAAAAAACGGTACCTATTATACCGGGTGTAACATAGAAAATGCTGCCTATACTCCAACAAACTGTGCGGAAAGAACTGCTTTTTTCAAAGCGGTCAGTGAAGGCATGAGAGACTTTCAGGCAATCTGTATCGTTGGCGGCAAGGATGGTGTTCCTACAGAGTATGCAGCACCCTGTGGAGTATGCAGACAGGTTATGATGGAGTTCTGTGATCCGGAAACCTTTCAGATCATACTGGCAGTCAGCAGAGAAAAATATGATATCTTTACGTTAAAGGAACTGTTGCCATTTGGATTTGGACCGGATAATCTGAAGAAACTGAAGTGATAAGCGCATGTGGATACGTGCAGAGATTTTCACGATATGAATGCAGTGAGAAGTAAAATATTGAAAAGTGATCGCCCGGATGTTGATATGACAGGCCGGGCGATCACTTTTTCTGCCATACAATAAAAAACGCTGAAAATCCTTAATTAAGGTTTTTCAGCGATTCTAATAGCAGGGGATGAGAGAATCGAACTCCCACCAAAGGTTTTGGAGACCCCTATCATACCATTTGACCAATCCCCTATATTAAATTGTGTTTTCATCACTGTTGCAATTATACATATAAAATATACAATTGTCAAGAGATGAGAGTGCTTTTTGTATAATAAAATATAAATAAAATTCTTCCTGTCATAAATCGGCAGAAAAGCGGAGATGGAGGGATTTGAACCCTCGCGCCGGTTGCCCGACCTACCGCATTTCGAGTGCGGACCCTTCAGCCACTTGGGTACATCTCCGGATGCAAACCTTTATTATTATATAAGGTATCCGGAGAAAGGTCAATCTTTTTTAAAACTTTTCTTTTTTGTATTATTGACGAATCTTCCAGACTATAATATGATAATGAGATAAAGTGTACAGACAGAAGTGGATGTGCAGAAATGGAGGGAATTATGAGCGATAAGAAATCAGCGATTCTCAGAGCGGCGAAGGGTCTTACTGAGAATTATGCTTCAGAAGAACTTTTTATGCCGAAGAGCGGTAGACGTCTGCCGAACCGTTCGGTGATCATTGATATAGTAAGAGATCTGAAATCTATTGTATTTCCGGGATATTTCAGTACGGATACCAGTGCTACCGTATTTCCGGAGTATTATGTGGGACACAGACTGAATGATCTTTATGACAGATTGAAGAATCAGATCGAGATCGCACTTCTTTATCACGGAGAGGAACCGGAAGAAGCAGCAGCTCATGCAGACAGAACTGCCTGTGGATTTTTTGAGCAGCTTCCTGAGATCCAGCGACTGCTTCTGACAGATGTACAGGCTGGTTTTGATGGTGACCCCGCAGCCAAGAGCAAGGAAGAGATCATTTTTTCATATCCGGGATTATTTGCTATCTACGTGTATCGTCTGGCACATGTTCTTTATAAAGAAGAGATTCCATTTATCCCGCGCGTGATGTCAGAATATGCTCATGGCCGTACAGGAATCGATATCAACCCGGGAGCGACCATCGGAGAGTATTTCTTTATCGATCATGGTACCGGTGTGGTTGTAGGTGAGACTACAGAGATCGGAAATAATGTAAAACTGTATCAGGGAGTGACACTGGGAGCGCTTTCCACAAGAAAGGGACAGCAGCTTGCCAATGTAAAACGTCATCCGACGATTCGTGATAATGTAACGATCTATTCTAATTCCACAGTGCTCGGTGGTGAGACGGTTGTAGGAGAGAATACGATTATAGGTGGTAATACCTTTATCACAGAATCCATTCCTGCAAATACCAAGGTCAGTGCAAAAAGTCCGGAGCTTGTGATCAAGAAACCGAAGGCCCAGGTTTCTGCCACAAATGTATGGGAGTATTGATAAAAAATCCAATAAATAAAAAAATTAAAAAAAATAAAAAAACCTGTTGACAAATAAAACAGTATGTTATATACTAATCATCGTTGCAGCGGTCAAGCGATCGGTAATCACCGAAGCGACGATGCGCGGGTGTAGTTCAATGGTAGAACACCAGCCTTCCAAGCTGGATACGTGGGTTCGATTCCCATCACCCGCTTATGCGATAGTGGCGTAGTTGGTAACGCGCGACCTTGCCAAGGTCGAGACCGCGGGTTCGAGCCCCGTCTATCGCTCTCATCGAAGGATGAAGATTTATAATTTCATAACTGCGGGTGTAGTTCAATGGTAGAACACCAGCCTTCCAAGCTGGATACGTGGGTTCGATTCCCATCACCCGCTTGTGCGATAGTGGCGTAGTTGGTAACGCGCGACCTTGCCAAGGTCGAGACCGCGGGTTCGAGCCCCGTCTATCGCTCTTCGGAACTCTGAGGATGATCAGAGTTCTTTTTTGTTGCGAAAAAATCCTCTGCTTTATTTTTATGCAGCAGAGGATTTTTCGCGTTATGTGTTACTGCGTAGCTTATTCAGTTGTTTCACCCTGATCGATCAGAGTATAGAAGGTCAGAAGATAAAGCCCACATAAGCCTACAAGTCCGTAGATGATCCGGGAGAGCCAGCTCATGCTTCCGAACAGGAATGCTACCAGATTAAAATTAAAGAAGCCGATCAGACCCCAGTTTATGGCACCGACCACAGCAATGGTCAGGGTGAAGTACTGCAGACATTTATTTGACATAAGTCACCATCCTTTCGTTATACAGGAAATAGTTTTTCATAGAATCGAAAAAATATACACAGGAATGAGAAAAAGAAAAACGGAAATTTCTGCCAGCCATGAAAAAATCATGAAGGAGAAATTTCCGTTTTCCTTTCATATGCAAGATAAAATGTAAATTTCCGGTTTATCGAATTTGGATCGTAAATATCTGCCAGGCGATTCCGATATCTTACTTCAGCTTCAGAATCTGAGAGGTTGTCTGTCCGCCGCTTACATTCAGAGTTTCTTTGCCCTGAAGCGTTACATCACTGGTAGTATCCTTCAGAAGAAATACCTGGCATACAGTGACGGTTTTTCCGGGATCAATGGTGCTCATGTAGTTATCTACAGCATCATCGCTGGCTTCCGGATAAGTTCCTTCCAGAACTTCTCCGTTCTGGGAAGCCTGCAGGGTGAAGTCTACAAATGCACTGGACTGGGAATCGCCGGAGTTTGTATAGTCGTAGTAGATCATCAGACAGGGATTTCCGCCGTAGTCCTTGGAAATCGCAAACTGTTTGAAACGGACGGAGAATTTGTCAGTTGTAATATCAATGGATGCACTTGTGCCCTCAGCAGAGGCCGTGCTGCCTGGGGTGGAAGAATCCTCTGCAGCGGCAGAACTGCTATCTGTGCTGTCATCCGTAAGCTGGGATGATATTTCGTCTTTTACGCTTTTGAAGTTTGCGCACATAACCTTGACGGTGGTGTCATCCAGAGAAACGATCTTCCAGTCGCTGCCGATTTTGATCAGAGGATAGGTAATATCGATCTCACTGTATTTCTCATCAGCTGTGGAAGCATTTTCGGCAAGAAGTGCAGCGAGCATTTCCTGGATATCATCCTGTGTCATTTCCTTTCCGGCATAGGCTGCGACAGCAACCTTACGGGTGTATTCCTGAATAGTTGCTGCATAGATATTGGTTCCGTCAATATATTTCATGTGAACCGTTATCCTGGCAGTTCCGTTCTGGATGTCAAATTTGTTTTTGGTGATCTTGTAGGTCATTTTTTTGTTGACGGTAGTGAAGAAATCTGTGTAAGCAGAATCACGGATATCTGCATCATCCAGAGCGCTGAGATCATGACTCTGGAGAAGGTTCTCCATTGTGGTAAAATCCATGTTCTGCATTCCTGTGAGAAATTTTTCTGTGGCTTCTACCGGTTTATGGCGCTGCATCATATACCAGGCGGTTCCGCCGGCTGCGGCAGCGATCAGAAGGATGATCAGACAGATCACGAGAGGCTTTTTGCTTTTTTTCTTTCTGTGGGGAGTGTCGCCTTCAAAATCATTGGAGATCAATGATCTGGAGAGCTCATCGTCATAAAAATCATTATTGTCTTCTGTATTCATTATTCCTCCTTACAATAAGTCATTCTGGTTTTCGGGTGGGTAAGTCAGAGGATATCTGTTTGCATTTGCGGGCAAACAGCATCACCCTGTGTTACCGTAACGATTATATCATAGGTTTACTGTTTGAGAAACCCCCTGTGTTATGATATACTGGAAGACACAGAAAAAGTGGTTGAGTACAGGTGACAAAGCGGAATGCGAATGCCCGCTTTATGCAGCAGAAAAGGTGAGGTGAAATATATGTTACGGACAATTCAGTATTCATTTCCTTCAAAAGCAGACGGATTGGAAATTTCCTGCCTGGCAGTAGTGCCGGAGTTGGAACGTAATGAGAAATACCGTGGGATCATACAGATCGTTCACGGAATGAGTGAGTACAAGGAACGCTACATTCCTTTTATGGAATATATGGCAGAGCGAAAATATATAAGTGTGATCCATGATCACCGTGGCCATGGGAAAAGCGTACGCAGTAAAGAGGATCTTGGGTATATGTACGGTGGTGGGGCGGATGCCATGCTGCAGGATATCCATACGGTGAACTGCTTGATCAAGGATCATTTCCCAGGTATTCCGCTGATCCTTTTCGGACACAGCATGGGCTCTCTGGCAGTTCGTGCCTATGCAGCTCATCATGACAGCTGTATGGATATGCTGATCGTCTGCGGCTCACCCAGCTATAATGTATTTCGTCCGGTCGGAGTAGCTCTGGCAAAAGCGGGAAAGACTGTTTTCGGGCCTAAACACAGTGCGGGTCTGATCGAGATGATGTCTTTTGGAAGCTATGCAATGCACTTTAAAAAAGAAAAAAACCGTTTTTCCTGGATCTGCTCTGATCCGCAGGTTGTACAGGATTATTCGGATTCAGAATACTGTGGATTTACCTTTACGGATGATGCATATCTGGCACTTTTTGACCTGATGAAAAGAGCCTATGATGTGAAGCACTGGAAGTGTACAAAGCCGGAAATGCCGGTGCTGTTTATTAGTGGGGCGGAGGATCCCTGCATGGGAAATGTGAGACAGTTTGCAAAGGCCGTCCGTGCCATGCGTTGTGCAGGATACCGGGATGTCCGGGGAAAATTATATCCGGGAATGCGCCACGAGATCCTGAATGAGAAAGACAGGGAAAAGGTTTATCATGATATATTTACATATATCTGCAAAAAAGGACTTTGAACGATCTGTGACAGAGTGATATAATAAAAATCTGAGTGCTCCTGCAGACATCTGTGAGAGGGCGCAACTACTGAGAAAACAGGAGGATTCGTAAATTATGAGAGCAAGTGGGATTTTACTTCCAGTATCCAGTCTGCCATCGAAATATGGGATCGGATGCTTTTCTGAGGAAGCATATGAGTTTGTAGACCAGCTGGCAAGAGCAGGACAGAAATACTGGCAGATTCTTCCTCTCGGACCTACCGGATATGGAGATTCACCATACCAGTCTTTTTCTACCTTTGCGGGAAATCCGTATTTTATTGATCTGGAGGCTTTTGTAAAAGAGGGATATCTGGATAAAAGTGATTGCGAGGACTGTGACTGGGGTACAAACGAGAGCTATGTGGATTATGAGAAGATTTATAATTCCAGATTTCGGCTTTTGAGAAAAGCCTTTGAAAATTATGACTGTGAGACAGATCAGGAGTACCGTAAGTTTGTAAAAGAAAATGCTGCCTGGCTGGAAGATTACAGCCTGTATATGGCAATCAAGGACAGCCTGAATGGGATCAGCTGGATCGAATGGCCTACGGAACTCAAAAACAGAGAAAAAGCTGCATTGGCTGAAGAAAGAGAGAAGCTTGCAAAAGAAGTGGGATTTTACTGTTTCCAGCAGTTCTGCTTTTTTAAACAGTGGACAGCACTGAAAGCTTATGCAAATGCTAAGGGAGTGGAGATGATCGGAGACATCCCGATCTACGTTGCGTTTGACAGTGCGGATGCCTGGGCACAGCCGGAATTGTTCCAGTTTGATAAGGAAAATATTCCGATCGGCGTTGCCGGATGTCCGCCGGATGCTTTTTCCGCCACAGGGCAGCTCTGGGGAAATCCGCTTTATGACTGGGAATATCACAAGAAAACAGGCTATGCATGGTGGACACGCCGAATGGCAAATTGTATGAAGCTTTATGATGTGGTAAGGATCGACCATTTCAGAGGCTTTGATGAGTATTATTCCATTCCGTACGGAGATAAAACTGCCCAGTTCGGTCACTGGGAAAAGGGACCGGGAATGGATCTGTTCCGTGCGCTTGAAAAGAATCTTGGAAAGCTGGATGTGATCGCAGAGGATCTTGGTCTCCTTACAGACAGTGTGATCGAGATGGTGGAAGAATCCGGATTCCCGGGAATGAAGGTATTGCAGTTTGCTTTTGACGAGAATGAGGACAGTCCGTATCTGACGCACAGATATGAAAGGAATTGCATTGTTTACACAGGTACTCATGACAATGAGACAACAAGAGGATGGTTCCGCAATCTGAGCCAGCATGATCGAAATTTTGCCAGGGCCTATATTGGCTGTGAGGGCAAGCATGAGACTGCGGCAGTGTGGAGCATGATACGTGCGGCGATGTCCAGTGTTGCAGATCGCTGTGTGATCCCGGTACAGGATTATCTCTGCCTTGGAAATGAGGCAAGGATCAATGAACCGTCAACTCTTGGTGACAACTGGAAGTGGCGTATGAAAAAAGGCCAGCTCAATGAAACAATTATTCAGAAGATTTATAAAATGACAAAGCTTTATGGAAGACTTGTAAAAGAAGAAACGGAAGAGAAGGAAAAAACAGAAGCTGACAGGGAAAAGATATCTGACAAATAGAGAAATATAAGGATATCAGAAAGGACAGAAATACATCATGGAAGAACAGAAAAGAGAAAATAAGGAAGAGCTGCAGCAGGAAACTGCTGAGGAAAAGAATTCCGGACATGGAAATTCTTCCACAAGAAGCAGTCTTCTGTGGATCTTTGCAGGAGGCTATCTTGTGTATACAGGATATCGTCTCTGCGCCAGTGTCATAAGCGGAGCAGAAGACTCCGGTGTGGTATTTCTGGCAGCGGGAGGTATTTTTGTTGTGATCGGAGCAGTGCTTTTGATCATGGCGATCCGTAATCTTGCAAAGGCTGGCGCACAGAAACATGAGCTGGAAGAAGCTGCTGCGAAAAAAGCGGCAGAGGAAGCTTCTCAAAATCCGGAAACCGTGGCAAAGAAAAAAATGTCAATTGCGGAGCGGGCGCATCTTGCGGAAAATCTGGATGACGCACCGGAGGAGAAAGACGAAAAATAAAACTGGATGCAGGTGAGAGTAAAATGCCTGCTGAGATATGACGATTAGTAATAGCAAAAACGGAACATCATAAGGCAAAAAAATCCTTATGTATGTTCCGTTTTTTAGATCAGGCAGATCGCAAAACAGTTATCTGCGTCTTTGCGCGTTTCTGCGTTTTTTTCGAGATTTTTTTCTGTTGGGGGTATGTAAGGTAGACCAGCAGAATGCCTGTACCAGCAAAATTCCGATCATTGCTCCGCAACTGTCGATCCCTACATCCCTTACGGAAGGTCCGCGGGCCTCTACAAAAGACTGATGGTATTCATCCAGTCCAGCAAATCCCACACATACAAATCCGGCAAGGAGCATCAGCCAGATTCCCCGAACTCCGTATACATAGAGGGGGAAGGAAATAGATATGGCCAACAGGCAGTATTCTGTCATGTGAGCAGCCTTACGGACATAAAATTCGATATCTGCAGCTTCCTGGGAAAGCTGTTCCAGGCTTTTGCCGGAAGCTAATATTTCGTTTTTGGTTTCTACGATCTGGTAGCTGATCTTATAGCTCAGGGCACCGGAAACATCTCCGGTCTGTGCGGAAAAAGAGTAGATCACGCACATCATCAGGATCGCAGGTGCAAAAGAAAAAGGTTTTAATAAGGTAATCAGTATTTTCATGGCTCTTAATATAGCACTCCCGCATGGAAAAGTCCAGAAAAATACAGAAAAAGAACAGGGAAAAGGAAAAACAGGGAGAGAAGGTTAAATGGGATAGGAGGTTAAAGGGGAAGTGGACAGTAAGGACTGAAATGTGTTAGAATATAAAATAAATTTCAGGGGCATTTTTAAGAAAAAAGCAGCCCGGGATCGAATAGAAGAAAATTACAGGAGGAAATCAACAAATGAGTCTTGCAGATAATATATTCATTGACATGTGCAAAGATGTCATAGAAAACGGAACCAGCACAGAAGGTGAGAAGGTACGTCCTGTGTGGGAGGATGGAACTCCGGCTTATACCATCAAGAGATTTGGTGTTGTGAACCGTTATGATCTCCGGAAGGAGTTTCCGGCACTGACTTTAAGAAAAACAGCGTTAAAGAGTGCGATGGATGAGATTCTATGGATCTGGCAGCAGAAATCCAATAATATCCATGATCTTCACAGTCACATCTGGGACAGCTGGGCAGATGAGAAGGGCTCCATCGGAAAAGCCTACGGCTATCAGTTAGGTGTGAAGCATCAGTATAAAGAGGGAATGATGGATCAGGTAGACAGAGTTCTTTTTGATCTTAAGAACAATCCGTACAGCAGAAGGATCATGACCAATATTTATGTACATCAGGATCTCCACGAGATGAATCTTTACCCATGTGCCTATTCCATGACTTTCAATGTAACCAAGGAACCCGGAAAAGACAAGCTGGTCCTTAATGCGGTGCTGAACCAGAGATCGCAGGATATCCTGGCTGCAAACAACTGGAATGTGTGTCAGTATTCTCTTCTTCTCATGATGATCGCACAGGCCTGCGATATGGAAGCCGGAGAGCTTGTTCATGTGATCGCAGACTGCCATATTTATGATCGCCATATTCCGGTAATTAAAGAACTGATCTCCAGAAAACCGTATCCTGCACCGACAGTAAAACTGAATCCGGAGATAAAGGATTTTTATAAATTCACCACCGATGATCTGATCGTGGAGAATTATGAGACATGGCCACAGATCAAAAATATTCCCATTGCAGTATAATTGCATAAAGAAAGGAAGAAAGAATGAATATTATTGTTGCAGCAGATAAAAACTGGGGAATCGGAAGAAATAATGAACTTCTGGTAAGTATTCCGGCAGATATGAAGATGTTCCGTGAGGAAACTACAGGAAAAGTGGTTGTTATGGGAAGAAAAACACTGGAGTCTTTTCCAAACGGACTTCCTCTGAAAAACAGAACCAACATTGTGATCACCGGCAACAGGGATTATCAGGTAAAAGGTGCGGTGATCGTTCACAGCATCGAGGAAGCACTGAAGGAAGTGGAGAAATATCCGGCAGAGGATGTGTACTGTATCGGCGGAGACAGTATTTACAAACAGATGCTCCCGTACTGTGATACAGCTCATGTGACAAAAATCGATTTTGCATATGAAGCGGATGCGTATTTTCCAAACCTGGATGAGGACCCGGACTGGGAGATCACAGCGGAGAGTGAAGAACAGACATACTTTGATCTGGAATATGCGTTTGTAAAATACGAGAGAAAAGATAGGTAATGTGAGCACAGATCATAAAGCAGAATGAGAATGCCCGCTTTGTACAGAAAAACAATGAAGAAATAATAAAAAAACAGACCACCGAAAAAAATACGGCGGTCTGTTTTTTGTACTTAATGTTATGTATAATGACGAAAATCCGGTAATTACTCGATTACGTGGATCCATCCCTTCGGTGCTTCGATGCGTCCCATCTGGATACCGGTCAGTGTGTCGTACAGCTTCTGGATAACCGGTCCCATCTTCTCCATTCCGCTTGGGAAGCAGATTTCCTTGCCGTGATCATTGATCTTTCCGACAGGAGAGATAACTGCAGCAGTACCGCAAAGACCACACTCTGCAAAATCTTTAACCTCATCGAAGTAGACCTCACGCTCTTCAGCTTCCAGTCCAAGGTACTCCTTTGCAACGTAGATCAGAGAACGACGTGTGATGGAAGGAAGGATGCTGTCAGACTTCGGTGTTACAACCTTGCCGTCTTTAGTAACGAAGATGAAGTTTGCTCCGCCTGTCTCCTCAACTTTTGTACGAGTCTTGGGATCAAGGTACATGTTCTCATCAAAGCCCTGTTTGTGAGCATCTACGATAGCATGAAGGCTCATTGCGTAGTTCAGGCCAGCCTTGATGTTACCGGTTCCGCAAGGTGCGGCACGGTCATAGTCGCTGACACGGATCGTGATCGGTTTGGCGCCGCCTTTAAAGTACGGACCAACCGGTGTTGTAAGGATACGGAACTGATATTCGTCAGCCGGTTTAACACCGATCACGGCGTTGGAACCAAACATGTACGGGCGAAGATAAAGTGTTGCGCCGGAACCATATGGCGGAACCCATGCAGCATTTGCCTTAACAACCTGCTCAACAGCGTCGATAAATCTTTCCTTCGGGAATACCGGCATTTCAAGTCTTGCTGCAGATGCAGCCATACGCTCTGCGTTCAGGTCAGGACGGAAAGTAACGATATGTCCGTCTTCTGTTGTGTATGCCTTCAGACCCTCGAATACACTCTGAGAATACTGAAGCACACCAGCACACTCGTTGAGTACGATATTAGGGTCTGTGCTTAAAGTACCCTCATCCCATTTTCCATCTTTAAAATTAGACACGTATCTGTAGTCGGTTGGCATGTAAGCGAATCCGATGCTGGACCAGTCGATGTTCTTTTTTTCCATAACGATTCCTCCGTTTACAATTTTTACTTTTTACCATTGTAAAACTTTTACGTGATGACTTCAATAGTTTTTTGTTCCTTTTTTTCATTTGCTTGTAATTTTAATATGATTTCGATATAATAAAAATTATCTATGGACTGGAGGGAAAAATGGACAATCACGAATTTGAAGACCTTGGAAAAAAGATGCAGGATATTGTAGATAATGCAGTGAATTCAAACAGCTATCACGAATTAAGCCATACGATCAACCAGACAGTAAATAAGGCCATTGAGTCCGGAAGCGAAGCGCTGAAAAATGCGCTGAATTCCGTGTTTGATCCGGGTGCTGATCCGGAATTCCGTAAGAAAAGCTATACATACCAAAGCCCTTATTACGGAAGAAGCAGAAAAGCAAAGCAGCAGGCTGCAAGGAAACAGTCGGAACTGCTCTACGGAAAGACTACCGGTGAGAATCTCAAAGGCATGATGATGGCAGTTTCCGGTGGGATACTTTTAAGTGGCATGGGGCTTGGAGCCATGGTGCTTTTGATCTGGATGGGCATTGGACACAGCGGTGCACTTGCAGCAGGTGTGCTTGGAGTGATGTGTGCAGGCGCAGCAGGTGGCGGTGCTCTTTTGGGAGCAGGAACAAGCCGTCTCGGAAGACTGGGACGTTTCCAGAAATATATCCGTGCGCTGGGAGACCACACCTACTGTAATTTTCAGAAGCTTGCCCAGGCAGCAGGAAAGAACGAGAAATTTGTAAAAAAAGATATCAGCAGAATGATCCAGAAGGGCTGGTTTCTGGAAGGCCATGTGGATGAGCAGGGAACCTGTCTGATCACCAGTAATGAGACCTATCAGCAGTATCTGGAAACACAGAAGCAGCTGGAGCTTCGTAAACAGGAAGCAGATCCTAAGGTTCAGCTGGAGGAGAATATGAGTCCGGAAGCCCAGGAAGTCCTGAGAAAAGGAAATGAATTTCTGGTAAAGATCCGTGAGAGCAATGACGCCATTCCCGGGGAAGAAATTTCCGCAAAGATTTCCAGGATGGAAATGATCGTTCAGAAAATTTTTGAGCGTGCAGGAGAGCATCCGGAGGTGATTCCGGATCTTAAGAAAATGATGGATTACTATCTGCCCATGACTGTGAAGCTTCTGGATGCTTATGAGGATATGGATGGACAGCCTGTACAGGGCGAGAATATCACGGCTTCCAAGAAAGAAATTGAAGAAACCATTGATACACTGAATATTGCTTTTGAGAAACTTCTGGATTCCATATTCCGGGATACCGCATGGGATGTATCCACCGATATTTCTGTGCTGCATACGGTTCTGGCACAGGAGGGACTGACAGAGGATGATTTCGAAAAAATGAAACAGAATGCGGAAATGAAATAAGTACAACGAGCAGATCAGAAGCTGGAATACAGACATCTGCCGGAAGGTACAGCTGATCAAGGAGAATGCTTATGGGAGAAGAATTTAAAGACTTTGAGGTAGAAGCACCGGTGCTGACTTTGGAACCGGATCTCACGGAAGAAAAAGAAGAAATTGCAAAAAAAGAACCGGAGAAACCCCAGGAGCCTGCAGTAGAGGAACCGGTGTTATCTCCCCAGGAACAGAAAATCGTAGAAGACTTTGCAGCAAAGATCGATATTGAAAATACAAACCAGATCCTGCAGTACGGAGCCGGCACTCAGAAGAAGATGGCAGATTTTTCTGATGCAGCGCTGGTAAATGTGAAGACACAGGATCTTGGGGAGGCAGGAGAGCTTCTTGCAAATGTGGTAGGAGAATTGAAGGATTTTGATGCCACAGAGGAAAAGGGATTTTTCGGTTTTTTCAAAAAACAGACAGCGAAGGTGGAAACTCTGAAAAACCGTTACACAAAGGCCGAGGGAAATGTGACGAAGATCACGGAAGCTCTGGAGCAGCACCAGATGCGTCTGATGAAAGATTCTGCCGTGCTGGATAAAATGTATGAGCAGAACCTTGCATATTTTAAAGAACTTTCCATGTACATTCTTGCGGGTAAAAAGAAGCTTAGGGAAGTCAGAGAAGGCAAGCTCAACGAATTGCATCAGAAGGCAGCGGCAAGCGGACTTCCGGAAGATGCACAGGCTGCCAATGATCTGGAAAGCAAATGTGACCGCTTTGAGAAAAAGCTTCATGATCTGGAGCTTACCAGAACCATTTCTATGCAGACTGCACCGCAGATCCGCATGATCCAGAACAATGATACGACGATGATCGAGAAGATCCAGACAACCATTGTAAATACCATTCCTCTCTGGAAAAGCCAGATGGTGCTGGCTCTAGGGATCGCGCACTCCACAGAAGCCGCACAGGCACAACGGCAGGTTACGGATTTTACTAATGAACTTCTGAAGAAAAATGCGGAAACGCTTCACCTGGCATCTGTGGAAACTGCAAAGGAATCCCAGCGTGGTATTGTAGATATTGAAACTCTGAAAAAAACCAATCAGGAACTGATCCAGACACTGGATGATGTGATGAAGATCCAGCAGGAAGGCCGTGAAAAACGTCAGGCAGCAGAGGCAGATATGAGACGTATGGAAAACGAACTGAAAACAAAGCTGCTGGAGATCCGACGTTAGGAGTAAGAGTAAAAAGATAGTTCGGAAAGGAAAGGCAGGGCGTTTGAAGACACCTGCCTTTCAGGATTCATAAAGGAGATTTTTATGTACAGAGATCATACAAAAGTAATAAAAATTGGAAATCGTGTTATCGGAGGAGGAAATCCGATCCTTATCCAGTCCATGACCAATACGAAAACTGAAGATGTGGAAGCAACGGTTGCGCAGATCCTTTCTCTGGAAAAAGCAGGCTGTGATATTATCCGCTGCGCAGTTCCTACTATGGAAGCTGCGAAGGCTTTATCCCAGATCAAAAAACAGATCAATATTCCGCTGGTTGCGGACATCCATTTTGATTATCGCCTTGCCATTGCAGCCATGGAGAACGGTGCGGACAAGATCCGTATCAATCCGGGAAATATCGGTTCCAAAGAGAGAATCCAGGCAGTTGTGGATACAGCAAAGGAACGGAATATCCCTATTCGTGTAGGAGTAAACAGCGGTTCCCTTGAAAAAGAACTGGTAGAAAAATATCACGGTGTTACAGCCGAAGGACTTGTGGAGAGTGCTCTTGATAAGGTGCACATCATTGAAGAGATGGGATATGACAATCTTGTGATCAGCATCAAATCTTCTGATGTTCTCATGTGCGCCAGAGCCCATGAACTGATCGCAGAAAAAACACAGTATCCTCTTCATGTGGGAATTACAGAAGCAGGAACTCTGTATTCGGGAAATATCAAATCAGCTATCGGACTTGGGATCATCCTGTATCAGGGAATCGGAGATACCATCCGTGTTTCTCTGACAGGCGCGCCGCTGGAAGAAGTGAAATCAGCCAAAAGGATCCTGAAAACGCTGGGACTTCGCAAAGGAGGCGTGGAGGTTGTTTCCTGTCCGACCTGCGGAAGAACAAAAATCGATCTGATCGGCCTTGCAAACCAGGTAGAGACCATGGTACAGGATATTCCTCTTGATATTAAGGTTGCGGTTATGGGCTGTGTGGTAAATGGACCGGGAGAGGCGAAGGAAGCAGATCTCGGAATTGCAGGAGGCGATGGTGTTGGTCTTCTGATCCGGCATGGAGAGGTTGTAAAAAAAGTACCGGAAACGGATCTTCTGGATACACTTCGTCAGGAACTTCTTACCTGGAATGAGCAGGAGTCATAATGGAGAAAGATTTTTTTGATGTATTTCCGCATCTTAAAGTGAAGAAAGAGCTGGAAGAACTTCTGGACATGGTATTTGTGACAAAGGTTTCCATGAACCCCGGAAGAACTCATCTGAGGGTTTATATCGAAAGCAGCCGCTGGATACACAAGAAGAATATTTTTGCGCTGGAGGATGAGATCGAACGGCAGTGCTTTCCGGGGATTCCCATGACTGTAACAGTTGTGGAAAAATTTCATCTTTCCGAGCAGTATACACCGGAGAACTTTCTGGAAAGCTACCGTTCCAGTATGGAGATGGAACTGCGCAACTATAACATGCTGGAGTACAATCTGTTCCGAAGATCAAAAATCATTTTTACAGGAAAAGATACCTTGCGTATGGAGCTTCCGGATACGGTTATTTCCAGACAGAAAAGCGAAATACTTGTTGAATATTTTCATAAGGTTTTCTGTGAACGCTGCGGTATGGATCTGAAAGTGGAACTGGATTTTGTGGAAGTGAAAGAGAGTAAATACCGGAAAAATGCTGCACTTCAGATCAAACAGGAAGTGGAAAATGTCCTGAAGCATGCCAAACTCAGCGGGGATCAGGAAAGCGAACCGAAGCAGGAGGATACAGCCAAGGAAGAGACAAAGAAAACCTCTGGAGATAAGAGCGGCGAAAAGACAAACGAGAAGAAATCCGTTGACAAAAAACAGCAGAAGGTTCAGAAGGGGGATTTCCGCGGTAGCTTCGGATTCCGCAGGGACAGCAATCCGGATGTGGTTTACGGCAGAGATTTTGATGGAGAAACGATTCCGCTGGAGAGCATTACCGGTGAGATGGGTGAGGTTATCATCCGATGTCAGGTTATGGATGTGGAAGCTCGTGAGATCCGAAATGAGAAAACGATCCTGATCTTCCCTGTGACCGATTTTACGGACAGTATTGTTGTGAAGATGTTTCTGCGTAACGAGCAGGTTCCGGAAGTGACGGAAAGTGTAAAAAAAGGCGCATTCCTGAAGCTGAAGGGAGTTACCACCATTGACCGTTTTGACAGTGAGCTTACTATTGGAAATATTACAGGTATCAAGAAAATCGCCAATTTTACCAGCACAAGAATGGATACCAGTCCTCAGAAGCGTGTGGAGCTTCACTGTCACACCAAGATGAGCGATATGGATGGTGTCAGCGATGCAAAGGCATTGGTAAAACGTGCCTATGAGTGGGGACATAAGGCTATCGCTATCACGGATCATGGCGTGGTGCAGTCCTTCCCGGAGGCAAATCACTGCTTTGATGCCTGGGGCGGTTGTGTTCCAAAGGAGTCTGATTTTAAGGTGCTCTATGGAATGGAAGCGTATCTGGTAGACGATCTGAAGGGTATGGTCACCAATTCCAAAGGGCAGCGGCTGGATGGAGATTTTGTTGTTTTTGATATTGAGACTACGGGATTCTCAGCACTAACCTGCAGGATCATTGAGATTGGCGCGGTAAAAGTGGAAAAAGGACAGATCACAGATCGTTTTTCCACCTTTGTAAACCCGGAAGTGCCCATTCCGTTCCGTATTGAGCAGCTGACAAGCATCAATGATTCCATGGTCCTGGATGCACCTGTGATAGAGGAAGTACTGCCGAAATTCCTGGAATTCTGTGAGGGCTGCGCGATGGTGGCCCATAATGCGGACTTTGATATGAGCTTTATTATTGAAAACTGTAAACGGCAGGGGATTTCGGATGATTTTACTTATGTGGATACCGTTGGTATGGCTAGATTCCTTCTTCCTGCCCTGAACCGTTTTAAACTGGATACGGTAGCCAAGGCAGTAGGTGTTTCTCTTGATCATCACCACAGAGCTGTGGATGATGCGGCATGTACCGCAGAGATTTTTGTGCGGTTTGTAAAGATGCTGGAAGAAAGAGATATTTTTGATGTGGATGAGATGAACAGGCAGGGTGCGGTTTCACCGGATACCATCCGAAAGCTGCCCACATACCATGCTATTGTTTTTGCAAGAAATGAGACCGGAAGGATCAATCTGTACAAGCTGGTAAGCCAGTCCCATTTAAAGTACTATCACAGAAGACCAAGGGTTCCCAAAAGCGTGCTGGAAAAATACAGGGAAGGCCTTCTGGTGGGAAGTGCCTGCGAGGCAGGAGAGCTTTATCAGGCACTTCTTCGCAATGCACCGGATCAGGAGATCGCCAGACTGGTAAATTTTTATGACTATCTGGAAATCCAGCCTCTTGGGAACAATGCGTTTATGCTTGCGGATGAAAAACATGATATGATCAATTCTGAGGAAGACTTAAAAGAGATAAACCGGAAGATCGTAAAACTTGGAGAACAGTTCAAAAAACCGGTGGTTGCCACCTGTGATGTGCATTTTATGGATCCTCAGGACGAGGTTTACCGACGGATCATCATGGCAGGAAACGGATTTTCTGATGCAGATAACCAGGCCCCGCTTTATCTTCGTACAACGGAGGAAATGCTGGAGGAATTTTCCTATCTGGGAAGTGAAAAGGCGGAAGAGGTGGTGATCACCAATACCAATAAGATCGCGGATATGATCGAGAAGATATCACCGATCCATCCGGATAAATTTCCACCGGTCATTGAGAACTCCGAGCAGGATCTTAAGAATATCTGTTTCACGAAGGCCCACGAAATGTACGGAGATCCGTTGCCGAAGATCGTGGAGGACCGCCTGGACAGGGAGCTGAATTCTATTATCTCCAATGGTTATGCGGTAATGTATATCATTGCACAGAAGCTTGTGTGGAAGTCCAATGAGGACGGCTATCTGGTTGGATCCCGTGGTTCTGTAGGTTCTTCTCTGGCAGCGACCATGTCCGGTATCACGGAGGTAAACCCTCTGCCGCCTCATTATCTCTGTCCGAATCCGGACTGTAAATACAGTGATTTTGATTCCCCTGAGGTGAAAAAATACGCGGGTATGGCAGGATGTGATATGCCGGATAAGATCTGTCCGAAATGCGGTGCCAGGATGAACAAGGAAGGCTTTGATATTCCTTTTGAGACATTCCTTGGTTTTAAAGGTGATAAGGAGCCGGATATCGACCTGAACTTTTCCGGTGAATATCAGGCCAATGCCCACCGGTATACGGAGGTTATCTTCGGAAAAGGGCAGACCTTTAAGGCGGGAACCATTGGTACCCTTGCGGAAAAAACCGCATTTGGTTATGTGAAGAACTATTATGAGGAACGGGGGCAGCACAAGCGTTACTGTGAGATCAACCGTATCGTGAAGGGCTGTACCGGTGTCCGCCGTACCACTGGCCAGCATCCGGGAGGTATCATCGTACTGCCTATGGGTGAGGAGATTGAGAAATTTACACCTGTGCAGCACCCGGCCAATGATGTGAACAGTGATATCATCACCACACATTTTGATTACCATTCCATTGACGGAAATCTTCTGAAGCTTGATATACTTGGACACGATGATCCGACCATGATCCGTATGCTGGAGGATCTGACCGGCATCAGTGCAAGAACAGTTCCGCTGGACCAGAGAGATGTCATGTCCCTGTTTGCGGGAACGCAGGCTCTGGGGATCAGTCCGGAGGATATCGGCGGCTGCAGGCTGGGATGCCTCGGGATCCCGGAGTTTGGTACAGACTTTGCCATGCAGATGTTGATCGATACCAAGCCGAAATATTTTTCCGACCTGGTACGTATTGCTGGACTTTCCCACGGCACGGATGTATGGCTTGGAAATGCCCAGGTATTGATCCAGAATGGTACAGCTACCATTTCCACAGCAATCTGTACGCGAGATGATATTATGATCTATCTCATCGGAAAAGGAGTGGAAAGTGGTCTGGCGTTTACCATCATGGAGAGTGTCCGTAAGGGAAAGGGTCTTCGTGAGGAATGGATCCAGACTATGAAAGAGCATGATGTTCCGGACTGGTATATCTGGTCCTGTAAGCTGATCAAGTACATGTTCCCGAAAGCCCATGCGGCAGCCTATGTTATGATGGCGTATCGTATCGCCTGGTATAAAGTGTTTCATCCACTGGCTTATTATGCAGCATTTTTCAGTATCCGTGCCACTTCCTTTTCCTATGAACTGATGTGCATGGGAAAAGAACGTCTGGAATATTATATGGCGGAGATCCGGAAAAAAGGTGATGAGGCATCCAAGAAGGAACAGGATACACTGAAGGATATGAGGATCGTACAGGAAATGTACGCCAGAGGTTTTGATTTTGTGCCGATCGATCTTTATAAGGCAAAGGCACACCGGTTCCAGATCATCGGAGATAAACTGATGCCTGCTCTGGATACCATAGAGGGTCTTGGAGATAAGGCAGCAGAGGCAGTTGTGGATGCTGCCGCAAAAGGCAGATTCCTTTCCAAGGATGATTTCCGTGATCGTACCAAGGTCAGCAAGACCGTTATCGATCTGATGGATGATATGGATCTTTTCGGAGATATCCCGCAGTCCAATCAGATGTCACTGTTTGATTTTACGGGTTGATATATGATACCGGAAGGGCTTACAATAAATAAAAAATACTGCCGTTTATCCTGAAGGCTGATCTGGCAGTGAGAACTCCCAGGAGGATACCAGATACTATGAAAAAAGAAGAATTAAGATACCTGCAGCGACTTGCGGAGCTGTATCCTACTATAGCAAAGGCTTCAACAGAGATCATCAATCTGCAGTCTATATTAAACCTTCCGAAAGGTACCGAGCATTTCATGTCGGACATTCATGGAGAATACGATGCGTTTTCCCATGTTCTTCGGAATGGATCAGGGGCTGTACGAAAAAAGATCGATGATGTATTCGGACATACCTTAAGCAACAGCGACAAACGTTCTCTTGCCACACTGATCTATTATCCGAAGGAAAAGATGGAGGTTGTAAAAAAACAGGAAGAAGACATGGAGAACTGGTATAAGATCACACTTTATCGTCTGATCGAAGTATGCAAGACAACGGCATCCAAATATACCCGTTCCAAGGTCCGTAAGGCACTTCCTGCAGACTATGCATATGTGATCGAGGAGCTGATCACAGAGAAAGCGGAAGTTCTGGACAAAGAAGCATATTACGATGCCATCGTCAATACGATCATTGAGATCGGCCGGGCAGAGAATTTTATCATTGCCTTGGCAGAACTGATCCAGCGTCTTGTTGTGGATCATCTTCATGTGCTGGGAGATATTTATGACAGAGGTCCGGGCCCGCATTTCATCATGGATCGTTTGATGAAATATCATTCGCTGGATATCCAGTGGGGAAATCATGATGTGGTCTGGATGGGAGCTGCTACAGGACAGAAAGCCTGCATTGCAACGGTGATCCGGAACAGCATCCGTTACCGAAATATGGATATTCTTGAGGATGGATATGGGATCAATCTCATGCCTCTGGCAACCTTTGCAATGGAGGCTTATAAGGATGATCCATGTACTGCTTTTGAGATGAAGGGAGATGCCAATAACTATAGTATTCTGGAAGAAGAGCTTGGACGGAAAATGCACAAGGCTATTGCCATTATCCAGTTTAAGCTGGAGGGGCAGCTGATCCGCCGGCACAAAGAATTCCATATGGAAAAGCGTTGTTTGCTTCATAGGATCGATCCGAAAAAGGGAATGATCACACTTCCGGACGGAAAAGAATATCCGCTGACCGATACATATTTTCCTACTATTGACTGGAAAAAGCCATATGAACTTACTACAGAGGAAAAGGATGTAATGGAACGCTTGGATTCCGCGTTCCGAAACTGCGAGAAACTGCAGAATCATGTCCGGCTTCTTCTGGACAAGGGAGGCCTTTATAAAACTTATAATGGAAATCTTCTGTTCCATGGAAGTATTCCACTTAATGAGGATGGAAGTCTGAAAGAAGTCCAGATTTATGGAAAAACCTACAAAGGAAAAGAATTGTACGATGTTCTTGAGACTTATGTGCGCCGGGCGTTTTTCTCTGTAAATGAGGATGAAAAGCGTAAAGGCAGGGATATTATGTGGTATATCTGGGCAGCTCCGAATTCACCGCTGTTCGGAAAAGACAAGATGACCACCTTTGAACGTTATTTTATTAAAGATAAGGAAACACATAAAGAAACTAAAAATGCCTACTATCATCTTCTGGAAAATGAGGAGGTTGTAGATGAACTGCTCCGTGAATTCGGACTGGATCCGGAAAAGGGTCACATCATCAACGGGCATGTGCCGGTTCACCAGAGTGAGGGAGAGAGTCCTGTAAAATGCAATGGCAAAGTTCTTGTGATCGACGGCGGCTTTTCCAGACCATATCAGAAGGTTACGGGGATTGCCGGCTATACACTGGTTTATAACTCCTACGGGCTGATCCTGTCTGCTCATGAGCCTTTTACTTCTGCGGAAGAAGCGGTAGCCAAGGAGCAGGATATTGTTTCCAACAGGGTGGCAGTTCACTACAATAACAAACGTACTCTGGTCGGTGATACCGATACCGGAACTGCTCTGAAGGAAAGGATCAGTGAGCTGATCCAGCTTCTGGAAGCTTACAGAAAAGGTATCATCAAAGAGAAAAAATAAGCAGAATTGAGAAATACAAGAAGAGTTTCCTGTATGCTATAGTAAACAGAGGTGATGCAGATGAGAAAAAACAAAAAAAGAAAAAAACGGCTGAGAGCGGTTCTGGTCCTGTTGATCATCCTGTTTATTCTGGCAGGACTTGGAGGGATGCTGTATGTTTCCCACAGGGATAAGGTGGAAAAAGAACAACGAAGAGAGGCCGCATTGGCTGCATTGGACAGTATTCCGGAGGTGACAGCAACTCCGGCAGCAACAGCAACACCGGTTCCGACAGCGACACCGACACCGTCATTGACACCGGTCCCGACAATCCTTCCGGCATTTGAACCGGAAAATTATCAGGGGATCTGGTACAGCGAAGACGGGCTGACAACGATCGATATTTATGATATCAGTCTGAAATCTGTTTCCTTTACCTATAAGAGAGTGAATGGAAAAGATCCTTCCATGACCGCAGAAGCAGATGTGACTGCAGAGGTAGCAGGAAATGCCACACAGTTCCGTTTTAAGGATTCCGAAGGGAATAAGGCAAAAGGAGAGTTTGTTTTCGATAAAAGTGGTGAGCTTTATGTGAAGGTAAAAACATATGAACGGGGAGATGGATCTCTGACCTATCCGAAAACAGAGTCTATTATGACCCGGCAGGAGTCATCCCTGGAAGTATCCGAAAATTCCGAAGAAGATGCTTCCTATAATGAAAGCAACGAAAATTCCTATGAACAGGAATCCTACAGCGAGAGCAGTGAAGATTCTTCTGATGAGAATACAGAAGAATATGAGATTCCCTACGGAGAAGAAGAAACCTATTATACGGAATGATCAAAAAAAAATAAAACACGGTAAAATAAAGAATCCCCGGATTTTGGCAATCAGGGAATCCCGATACAGGAATTCCCGAAACTGTTCCACATTTCCGGGGATCTCTTTATTTGATCATTTTTTTGCGGTCTGTGCGGCCGACGAGATAATCGATGCTGGTGTCGTAATAATTTGCCAGCCGGATAAGCATTTCGATAGGAATATTACGGGATCCCGTTTCATAATGGGAATAAGAACGCTGACTGATATGAAGAATCTCACTTAATTCTCTCTGGGACAGATCCGCGTCTGTACGTAAATCCTGAATACGCTGAAATTTCATTGTGCTCACCTCTTCTTTCTATTGAAAGTATAAAACAGAACGAAATGCACCCTTGCAAAAGAGAGCAAAATGGACTATACTAAATTTATTATCTTCTAAAATTCAGAAAATGTCTATCTGAAAATTCCCTTGTTTTTAACCAATGCGGATTTCGAATATCCGACTGACCTGAAAAGACGAAAAGATGGAAGATCGGGATCCGTTTTTTTCGCAGAAAGGAATGTATTTGTTTGCGAGTGTTTTATCAGCAGCGATCTACGGAATGGAAGTACGTGAGATCCAGGTTGAGGCAGATGTCAGTGATGGTCTGCCTTCTTTTGCTATGGTAGGATTTCCCTCTGCCCAGGTGAGAGAGGCCCAGGAAAGAGTCCGGACTGCATTTAAGAACAACCGGCTTTGTCTGCCACCAAAAAAAGTAACTGTAAATTTTGCACCTGCCGATATGAAAAAGGAAGGAGCCGGTTTTGATCTGCCTGTGGCGGCTGCAGTACTTGCGGCTGCCGGAATTCTGGAACCGGATCTTCTGGAAGGAGTTATGATCGTAGGAGAGATCAGTCTGAATGGAGAGATCCATGGGGTTGCCGGAGTTTTGCCTCGGGTGATCCGCGCAAGAGAGCTGGGCTTACGCTTTTGCGTTATTCCGGAGGAAAATATCCGGGAGGGGAATCTGGTGAAGGATATGCCGGTGTTTGGAGTAAAAAGTCTGAATGACATGATCCGGTGTCTGAGAGACCCAATCACTTATACAGCTGCGTATCAGGAAAAAGAAAAAATAGAAAACAAACCGGAAATACCAAAGGTTGATTTTGCGGACATCTGCGGGCAGGAAGGAGCCAGGCGGGCGGCAGAGATCGCAGTGAGCGGTTTTCATAATATTCTTTTTATCGGACCGCCAGGATCCGGAAAGACCATGCTGGCAAGACGTCTGCCGACCATTATGCCGGAGATGACATTTGAGGAAAGCCTGGAGATCACCAAGGTATACAGTGTGGCAGGACTTCTCACGGAAAAAGATCCGCTGATCCGGCAGAGGCCTTTTCGAAGTCCGCATCATACCAGTTCCCCTCAGGCTTTGGCAGGTGGCGGCAGGATACCGGGGCCGGGGGAGATCACTCTTGCACACAGAGGTGTTCTTTTTCTGGATGAGATGCCGGAATTTTCCAGAAAAAGCCTGGAGATCCTGCGTCAGCCGCTGGAAGATAAGGAGATCCATCTGTCCAGAGCTGCCGGAACTTATATTTTTCCGGCTAGTTTTATGCTGGCGGCAGCGATGAATCCTTGTCCTTGCGGATTTTACCCGGATATGAACAGATGTCGTTGTACGTCAGGGGAGATCACGCATTATCTTGGAAAGATCAGCCAGCCTCTCCTGGAGCGTATTGATATCTGCACAGAAGTTCCGGCAGTGAGTTTTTCAAAAATGAAAAAGAAAATTGCAGGGGAATCCTCTGCTCAAATAAGAAAGAGGGTGGAAGCAGTACAGGAGATCCAGAGAGAACGTTACAAAAAGGAAAAATTTTGCTTCAATGGGGAGCTTGACGGAAGAAAACTGGAAAAATACTGTGTAATGACGGGAGGGGCAGACAAACTTCTGGAGCAGGCATATGAGCAGTTTCAATTCAGTACCAGAGCATATCATAAGATCCTGAAAACGGCCAGGACCATCGCGGATATGGAATCTTCCGAAAAGATAAAGGAAGAACATATCTGCGAGGCGTTGGCTTACCGGGCATATGATAAGAAATACTGGTCATAAAACAGAAAAAAGGAAGGTATTTTATATGGAAGAAATACAGCAAACAAGGATCCGGTGTGCCCGGAAGGACAGTAGTGTTTATCCGGCAAGACTTAAGGAACTTCCCGGTATGCCAAAACAATTATATTACATTGGAAGCTTTCCGGATGATGCCAAACCTACAGCGGCGATCGTGGGAGCAAGGCTGTGCAGTCCTTACGGACGGATACAGGCCTTTAATTACGGAAAATTCTTAAGCGAACATGGGGTACAGGTGATCAGCGGTATGGCGGCCGGCATTGATGCTGAGGGCCACAAGGGTGCTCTGGAAGGTGGTACCCCGACCTTTGCCGTGCTGGGAAATGGTGTGGACATCTGTTATCCTTCATCCAGCAGAGGTATTTACCGGAGGATCCCCGAAAAAAACGGAGGGATCATCAGCGAATATGAACCAGGTACCAAAGGCAGGGCATATTATTTTCCGGCAAGGAACCGGATCATCAGTGGACTGGCAGATCTGGTGCTTGTGGTGGAAGCAAAAGAAAAGAGCGGATCACTGATCACAGCTGCCTGTGCACTGGAACAGGGGAAGATGGTATACGCCATTCCGGGAGCGGTAAATGATGCGCTGAGCAGAGGCTGTCACAAGCTGATCTACGACGGAGCAGGAATTGCATACTCTCCGGAAATACTTCTGGATGAGTGGGGATTATCTGTGAAAAAAAAGACAAATTTGTCTGAAAAAAGCAAGTTAGGACTTGCAACGGATTTGGATTTGGTGTATAGTTGTCTCGATTTACGACCAAAAAATCTGGATCATATTATCAGAAAAACCGGTTTTTCACCGGGAAAAACAGCCGGGATCCTGGGACAGCTTATTTTGATGGGGCTTGTGAAGGAAACCGGGAGACAGTATTATATCAGACTTGAATAAATGCTTTTTTGCCCGGAGATTTAGCAGGATTTTTTAAGCCGGACAGGAAGGCAGAATGAGATTAGGAGAGGTAAAATGGCCAAAAATCTGGTGATAGTAGAGTCACCTGCTAAAATGAAGACAGTAAAGAAATTTCTGGGGGCAAATTATACAGTAGAAGCGTCCAACGGTCATGTGAGGGATTTTCCCAAGAGCCAGTTTGGTATTGACGTGGACAATGATTTTGAACCGAAGTATATTACAATACGGGGAAAGGGTGAGCTTCTTGCAAAACTTCGTAAAGAAGCAAAAAAAGCAGATAAGATCTATCTTGCAACTGACCCTGACCGTGAGGGAGAAGCAATTTCCTGGCATCTGATGCAGGCTTTGAAGACAGATACTGCAAAGATGCATAGGATCACATTTAATGAAGTAACAAAAACAGCAGTTAAGGCGTCCATCAAGCAGGCCAGGGAACTGGACATGAATCTGGTAGATGCACAGCAGGCCAGGCGTATGCTGGATCGTATGGTAGGTTATACCATCAGTCCGCTGCTCTGGGCCAAGGTAAAAAGAGGCTTAAGTGCAGGCCGTGTACAGTCTGTGGCACTGCGTATCATCTGTGACAGAGAAGATGAGATCAATGCATTCATTCCTGAAGAATACTGGAGCCTGGAGGGTGAATTTCAGGTAAAGGGTGAGAAGAAACCGTTGACAGCCAAGTTCTATGGAACAGATAAAAAACTTCCGATCAGAAACCGTCAGGAAATGGATGAGATTCTGAAAAGTCTGGAAGACTGTAAATATGAGATCACAGAAGTAAAAAAAGGTGAGAGGATCAAAAACGCTCCCCTTCCGTTTACCACAAGTACTCTGCAGCAGGAAGCTGCCAAGACACTGAATTTTTCTACGCAGAAGACTATGCGCCTGGCACAGCAGTTATATGAAGGTGTGGATGTAAAAGGCAGTGGTACGGTAGGTCTGATCTCCTATCTGCGTACAGATTCTACTCGAATTTCAGAGGAAGCAGATGCAGCAGCAAGAACTTATATTTCTGAGCAGTATGGTTTGGATTATGTTTCTCAGACAGAGAAGGCAATCAAAAACGGACAGAAGATACAGGATGCTCATGAGGCGATCCGTCCTACAGATATTGCGAGGACACCAGTTCTGGTGAAGGAATCCCTGACCAGGGATCAGTTCCGTTTATATCAGCTGATCTGGAGACGTTTTGCGGCGAGCAGAATGGCACCGGCACGTTATGAGACCACGTCTGTCAAGATCGGAGCAGGTGAGTATGTGTTCACGGTTGCAGCATCCAAGGTTGCCTTTGATGGCTTTATGTCTGTGTACACAGAAGAAGGCGATGACAAAAAGGGCAATGTTTTAAGTCAAAGTCTGGAAAAGGGTATGGAGCTGAAGCTGAAAGAACTGAAGCCGGAGCAGCATTTTACACAGCCGCCGGCACATTACACAGAGGCTTCACTTGTAAAGACTATGGAAGAGCTTGGAATCGGACGTCCGAGTACGTATGCGCCGACCATCACAACGATCATCAGCAGACGCTATGTATCCAAGGAACAGAAAAATCTTTACGTCACAGAGCTTGGAGAGGTTGTTAATAATATTATGAAACAGGCTTTTCCAAGTATTGTGGATGTAAACTTTACAGCAACTATGGAGGGACTTTTGGACTGCGTGGAAGCAGGTACCGTACAGTGGAAAACGGTTGTACGTAACTTCTATCCGGATCTGAAGCATGATGTGGATGAGGCTGAGAAAGAGCTTGAGAAAGTTGATATACAGGATGAGGTTACGGATGTGATCTGTGACAACTGTGGCCGCAACATGGTGATCAAGTACGGTCCTCATGGAAGATTTCTTGCATGCCCCGGATTTCCGGACTGTCGTAATACAAAACCATATTATGAGAAGATCGGTGTTGCATGTCCGAAGTGCGGCGGCGAAATTGTCATGAAAAAAACGAAAAAAGGCAGAAAATATTACGGATGTGAGAATAATCCGGAATGTGATTTTATGTCCTGGCAGAAACCTTCTGCAAAGAAATGTCCGAAATGTGGTAATTATATGCTCGAAAAGGGAAATAAGCTGGTTTGCAGCCAGGAAACCTGCGGATATGTGGAACAAAAACCAAAAGATGAAGATTGATTGAATAAATGCTTTTCCACCAATTTTCAGAAAATCCCGTTAAAAATAAAAAAATATAAAAAAGTCTTGTAAATTTCCAGAATAACGTGTAATATTAGACTAGAAAAACGATTTCTTTCAAAGTACGAAAGTGAAAGGAGGAAAAATGAGCGTTCAGTTGCTAGATAAAACTAGAAAAATCAATAAGCTTCTGCATAACAGCAGCTCAAGCAAGGTAGTGTTTAACGACATTTGCCAGGTGCTCATGGAAACCTTAAGTTCCAATATCCTGGTACTCAGTAAGAAAGGTAAGGTTCTGGGAGTCAGTATCTGCCCGGGTGTGGATGAGATCACAGAGCTGATCGATGACAAAATCGGCGGACATATCGACCCGTTATTGAATGAGAGATTTCTTGGTGTTCTTTCCACAAAGGAGAATGTCAATCTCCAGACACTTGGCTTTGAGCATGTACCCGGAAATTATCAGGGAATCGTGAATCCGATCGATATTGCAGGTGAGAGACTGGGAACGTTATTCATGTACCGCAATGATCATCCCTATGATATTGAGGATATTATTGTCAGCGAGTATGGTACAACAGTTGTAGGCTTGGAAATGATGCGTGCGGTTCATGACGAGAACGCAGAAGAAGACAGAAAACAGCAGATCGTTAAATCGGCATTCAGTACACTGTCCTTCTCAGAACTTGAGGCGATCATCCATATTTTTGATGAGCTGGATGGGGATGAGGGTATCCTGGTTGCCAGCAAGATCGCTGACCGTGTAGGTATCACCAGATCCGTGATCGTAAATGCACTGCGTAAATTCGAGAGTGCAGGTGTGATCGAATCCCGTTCATCCGGTATGAAGGGAACTTACATTAAAGTTCTTAATGAAGTGATCTTTGATGAGCTTGAGGAGATAAAAGCACAGAGAAGCAAGAAGGCATAATGTGATCAGCACTGTCAGATGCTTGATATAAGATAAAGAACGTGACAAAAGAGACTTCCCGCTAGCGTGGGAGTCTCTTTTTTGTCTGTGTGCGCCCGGCGGCGCACGTTTCTAACGGGTGCAAGTCCCGAATCCGCCTGGTAGTGGGAAGGATATAGCCGAAGGC
>NZ_WQQD01000052.1:0-1966 GCF_018785605.1 Blautia sp. MCC270 | reverse complement strand
CTGACTATTCAATTTTCATAGTTGCAATGAATAAATATTATAATATCATACTTTTCTTTTTATATAAATAGTTTTTTGTCAAATATAAAATATCTGAACATTTCATAGTGAAACCCGGATATTTTCTGCCTGTATTATTATAGATCCCTTAAGTAAATAACATTATGTATGAACGGTGACTTCTTTATATTTCCGTATAATGATCATATAACTTACGAATAATAAAACAGCTGCACTGCTCCATGCACAGATCTCTGCATAGTATATTCCATCTTCACCGATCAGTTTTGGCAGCAGCAGCGCAACACTGACACGCATTATAAATTCTGCAATGCCGCTGGCAAGCGGAATCAAAGTATTACCCAGGCCCTGGATAGCGGAACGATACACATACAGCAGATACAGCACCCACAAAAAGACAGCCATGATAAACAAATACTTATATGCTATATCCAATACCTGTCGGGTCTGATCCGGTTCACCGGATACAAACAGGGACAGTACATTACGTCCAAACAGTACCATCATGCCGGAAATGAAAGCCGAAGTGAGCACTGCCATATAAGTGCCGCTGCGCACGCCTTTTCGAATCCTCTGATATTTCTTTGCACCAAGATTCTGGCCCACATAGGTTGTAATAGCATATCCATATGAAACGGCAGCCATCTCCAAAACCCCATACAGCTTGTTCGATGCCGTAAATCCCGCCACAAACAGAAAACCAAATCCATTGATCACATACTGTACCACAAGTCCTCCCACGGAGATGATCACATTCTGTATCGCAAGAGGAACCGCCAGTTCCAAAAGCCGCAAGCTCATAGAGGGTTGCCTGTAAAAGTCCTTCTTTTCCAGGCGGATATCCGGGATTTTACGTAATACGATCAAACAGTACAAGGCTGAAAATCCCTGTGCGATAACGGTTGCCACTGCTGCTCCGGCTATACCCCAGCCAAAAACCGCCACAAATAACAGATCCAGTCCCACATTGATCACTGCTGCCACTGTCATTGCGATCAACGGAGATCTGCTGTTTCCAAGTGCCCGAAGGATCGCTGCAAATATATTATAAGCAGCTATGATCGGGATTCCTGCAAAGATCAGCCGCAAATATAGCATTGTCAGATCAATGACATTATCCGGTGTCTGTAAAAATAAAAGAACATGATAAACTGTACCTTCACTTACTGCGAGTACGACCACAGACAGTAATGCTGTCATGATATAGCTTTTCGCTACTGCACATTTCAGATTTTCCTTTTCCCTTGCTCCATAATACTGAGATACAAGAATAGAAAAACCCTGTGTGATACCTGTCATAATCCCCAACACCAGCCATACCAGCCAATCTCCGGCACCTACTGCCGCCAGTGCTTTAACTCCTACCACTTGTCCGACGATCATGGTGTCTGCCATTGTATAAAACTGCTGAAAAATATTTCCAAGCATCATTGGTATGGCAAAAGTTATAATCAGTTTTCCGGGAGATCCGGCAGTCATATCTTTTTCATTAGTTCCCATAAGAATCTGCCACTCAAAATGTGTGTAAATATACTCGCATCGAGATAACGTAGACTCTCACGAGTTCTACTTACTGCTTCACCGTGTATGTTTTTGATTGACCGAAATCATATCTACTCACAAGTTCTTGTACACTCCACAGTCGTAAATTCCCGAAAATAGCCTTCGGTACATACTCACGTTTGCGTTTTAGTTATGCAACTTCGTAAGTTAGTGCATCTCTCAAATTAAGTGCAGCATTGAGATCTCTGTCTTCGACATAACCGCAACTGCATTTGAATATTCTATCTGAAAGCTTTAAATCTTTTTTGACAGCGCCACAGCAGTGACAGGTTTTAGATGATGGATACCATCTATCTACTACTCGAAGTTCGATCCCATTTTCATTGCATTTGATTTGAAGCTTTGTTCTAAATTCATAAAACTTTTGTGATGCAACTGCTTT
>NZ_WQQD01000051.1:0-458 GCF_018785605.1 Blautia sp. MCC270 | reverse complement strand
GGGCTTGACCAACAAGCCGAGGAAGCGGGCAGGATGTAACAGAAATGGGGCGGAACAAGCTTGCTTGTGGAGAACCATTTATGGTACAGACTGAACATTTGCGAAGCAAATGACATCGAACGACGGAGTCGTGAGATGACCACCGCTGGAGTATCGGTACGCAGGTTAAAATTGATTCAAAGAGTTTGATTAACGATCAACAAGCATGTATGTAGTTTTTAAGGTACAAACCTTAATTAAATATTTAAGTAATCCTCCTTAGCTCAGTCGGTAGAGCATGCGGCTGTTAACCGCAGTGTCGTTGGTTCGAGTCCAACAGGGGGAGTTTTTTTATGGGGCTGTCGCATTAGCAAATATTTTTGCTGGGCGGCAGCCCCGTTTTATGCCAAAATGGCATCGAAATTGATTACCATTTTGATGCCATTCTTTACAAGCGCAGTTCGTCCCTAAGCATCCCT
>NZ_WQQD01000050.1:0-13979 GCF_018785605.1 Blautia sp. MCC270 | reverse complement strand
TGCTGTCTGAGCCGCAGGCGAGTTCTGGCCCTGCCGCAATGCTTTTAGCCGTCTCACGGAGCCCTAGTAGTATCCCCCGATGGAGTCCCTGCCCGGGCCGATGCCGCCTTCCTCTGGCGTCCCTCAACCACATCCACCCCGGACTAATGCACCTTCCTCTAGCGTCCCTCTATACATCCGCCTCACGAGTCCACAAGCCCTTCCCGGACCCGCTCCGTAAGACTGTCTCCACCCTTACGATACCAATCTTCCACAAAAGAGTCAAAAGAGCTCACAGGCATCCTCCCCATAATGATCTGGATAAATGCGTTCTTCTCCAGCAAACGCAAAGTCTGAGGAATCTCCCCGTCACCATCCCCCAGATACTTCTTCTCCGGAGCACGATAATTCGCATCCACCAGAAGCCCCACCGCCGAGATCCTGGACTTATACGCCGCCCAGGCCTCTACCGAAGGCACCTCCGCCTCAAGATACTCCTTACACGCATCAAAATAAGACGCCTCAATGGCACTGAGATCCTCCCTGGTCTTCTCATCGCCCGGACTGTAAAGAACCTCACGGATATGCTTTGTCACTATATAAGTAGCCTCATTATAGTCCACATTGATCATTAGCGGACGCGCCGTAGGATCCACATTCAAGGCAAAATAAGTGTTCATCTCATCCGCATCCTCTGCCTCATATCTGGAATGGTCAAACAACACACTCAAAATCTTCATTACAATCTCCGGATGCTCATACCCTTTACGCACAACTACATATTTATTATCTCGAAACGTAGAGTATGCCTCCACAGTCCTCTTTACATCCGCAGTCAGATAATACGGTTCCCAGTCTGCCTCTTTATTCTTCCGATACTCATCCATAAGAGGATTATTCGGAGTCCACCAGAGCCCGAAAAACGCTCCGCATTTTCCATTCACCACAAGATCACGGATATTATTCTGTGCACGTAAAGCAAAATCCGAATCCAGTATTCCCTGCCTGTAAAGCTCTCTGAGATACCCCAGAGCCTCCTTTGTCTCCTCCGTCAGCGATCCATAGACAATTTCTCCATCTGCATTTTCAATCCACTGCTGCGGATATGCCCCGAACTTTTCAAACACAGAGTCCACCGAATAGCTGGTGCTGACCGTGCCCACAAGTCCCGGATCACAGACAAGTCCCACAGGATCTTCACCATCCTCTGCACCCATCCGGTTTTCCTGAAACGCACGGATCACTGAAAAAGCCTCTTCCAGTGTCTTCGGTTCTTTCAGTCCCAGCTGCTCCATCCAGTCACGTCTCAGCCATAAAAGCTGCGGCCCATCATCAATGGCAGTCTCCGGAAGTGCATACAGTTTTCCGTCAAAAGTCCCGGATGCCAAAAGTTCCTCTCCATAGCTCTCATACATTTCCTTTATTTTATCGGAAGCGCAGCTTTTATATACTTCCGTCAGATCCTCGATAAGATCATTTTCAACCAGTTCTTCCAGAGTTTCCCTGTCCGACACCAGAAAAATATCCGGAAGATTCCGATCTTTGACCAGGATGTTCAGGGCTTCGTCATACCGCTCCTCACTCTCCATAAAAACATTCTTATTCTGAATATTCAGTGTTTTTTTCAGATACCGGGTATATGCATTGTCCTCATAAGTCTGCCCGTCCGGAAGATTAGAATTATTAGCCCCTTTCATCTGTCCCAGAGTATAAGTTACAAGCTCCGGATATTTCCCCAGAGGCATGGTTTCTGCCTGTTCCCAGCTCTTACTGCTCTTTTCGGACAGAACATCTATATCTGTTTTTTCCATTTCTGCAGTTCCTAAAGAACACCCCGTCAAAAGTGCCAGGCTCAGTATCGTACTCAGAAATACCACTGTTTTTCCCAGACTAAGTCTCATCTTTTTTTACCTCTTTCGGGATCCTCATATCAACGCTTGTCCCCTCACCTACCTTGCTCAGGATCCGGATGGCATATTTCTCTCCATATAAAATGCACATACGGTCATTGACATTTTTAAGGCCATAGCCTTTTGCCTGATATGTGAGCAGCTTTTCTGCCTGCTCCTGCTCCATCCCTATTCCGTTATCTTCAACCCGGATCACTACATCTCCATTCTCTTCAAAGAAATAAAGTTTCAGAAGCTTTTCCCCTTCCTCCTTCACATCCAGGCCATGCTCCAGAGCATTCTCAACGATGGGCTGCAGGGCAAGCTTCGGAACCAACTCCTGCTGCACAGACGGATCGATATTCCACTCCACCTTAAAATCATTGTCATGCATGATCAGCTGGATTTCCAGATAAGCTTCGATATTCCGAATACAGGTTTCCACAGTCACCATATCTGCTCCCTTACTGAGCGCTGTCCGGTAAAATGTAGATAATGCCAGTGTCACACGGCTGATCTCCTTCTGACGGCTCTTAATCGCCATCCAGTTTATAATAGAAAGAGAATTATAAAGAAAATGGGGATTGATCTGGGCAGTCAGCGCTTTCAGTTCAAATTCCTTCAGAGCGATCTTATTTTCATACACTTCTTCGATCAGTCGATTAATTTCATCCATCATATGGTGAAAGCTTCTCACCAGCTGTCCTACCTCATCTCCAGAATCACTGTAAACCGTAACTTCACGGCTTCCCTGGTTCACCTGTTCCATATTTCTGGTAAGCTGCTCAATCTTTCTGGTAAACAGCTTAGAAAACGTCATTCCAAGCACAATGATGATCACAACACAGAAGCCGATCAGTGGGATCTCACTGATCAATACTTTTGAAACCGAGCTCTCGATCACAGCCGGAGGTTTGTAAAAATAATAGGTCCATCTTGTTTCATGTCCGCTGCTGCTGACATAGGTATATTCTTCCCTCAGACGATCCAGCTTTTTTGCGGTTTCTTTCTGTGCTGAAATATCACTGGCCGCCAGATTTTCTCCATGATAGACGATATTTTGCTGATCATCCACCACAAAGCCGCCGGAATTCCGTTCAATAATATTAGCCAGAGGCTGGAATACTTTTCCGTAATCCAACAAAATACAGAGCACAGCCTCCCTGATCTTACCATCATATATTTCCCTGACTGCCGCGATCTGACGATTATCCCGGTCCACGATCCACTGAACCGTCACGGTATTATTTAATTTGTCACTCCACCATTCCCCATCAACCTCTGAAAGCGGAGCCAAGGTATATTCATGGCGCACGGAAATGCTTTCTGCAAAAAGATGTATCCCCAGAATTGCTTCGTGGTAGGATTTCGGCACCGTCAACAGCGGATCCACAACTTCCGTATACTGTTCATATGCAGTATAACGATCCATATCTTTGTTGAAGATCACCTCCTGGATTTCAGGAGAATAGGTAAGATAATTCAAAAGGCTGGCATAAATTTCGATCTGCCCGTCAATGTTTTCTCTGGTCTGCTCCAAAATGGAGTACATATCCTCCATCTCATTTTTCCGTACAAGACTACTCATACGACTGTGACTATACAGTGCCAACACAGTCATCGGCACCAGGGATACCACCACAAGAAGATTTGTCAGCTTGTACCGGTATTTCATATTATTATACTTCTTCAGAAGACTCTTCATCCTCATTGTTTCCTTTCCGATAGGACTCCGGGCTGCTTCCGTAATATTCCCGGAAGCTCCGGCAGAAATACGAAGAATTGGCAAATCCTACCTGCTCGCTGACCATGGCTACTTTCATGTTGGTAGTTCGTAGAAGCTCCTTGGCCTTTTCCATGCGGAACACACGGATAAAACGATTCAGGTTCATCCCCGTCTCCTTCTTGAAAATAAAGCTGAGATAGCCGGACGAAAGGTATACCTTTTCTGCCAGTGTTTCCAGATTCAGATCTTCCGCATAGTGATTGTAAATATAATTTTTGACTGCTGCCACCTCATCTCTGGATTCGCTCATGGAACGGTCTAGGAACTCCTCGTACTGGCGGATATTTTTTTCTGTAACCTCAATGATCTCCTGAATGGTAGAACAGCCATACAGATGATCCACCTCCAGATCCAGCCTGTGCTCTCCGGCAAAACGATTCTCCTGAAACAGCTCCCTTATCACATTGGAAAAAACAAATTTCACATACATGGCCGAAAACTGGGTATTGGACTGATATTTGGATGCCAGGCTGCGGAAATGGCTCCACAGCTGCTTCACATCCTTTCTGGAAATATCTTCTGAGATTTTTTCCATGAGCCTGGAATCCTGCTCCTCTTCTCCGGTATTTTTTTCCTCGTCCTCCTCGCTGGTATAGACATGAATATCCGGATGATAAAATTTTTCTTCCATCTGCTGCTCCAGCTGTTCCATGATTTCCGGCAGTTCCTGATATCCGTCAAAACGCCGGCTTACAGCCAGATGAAAGCGAACAGGATGAAGACGCTTCAGAAGATTATAGACATTTTTTGCCACAAGGACATAATCACAGTACACATCCTTAAAAAGAAGCAAAGACTGACGGCCATTAAGATTCAAATAGAAGAAAGAACGGCGAAGCTCTTCCCGGATCTCAAGGGGAACCTCATCACTGGCAGAATCAAAAAAAGCTTCATCCGATTCAATAAGAATTGCACAGTGCCACTGCTCCCAGACAGAAAAATCCACAATTCCTTCCGCTTCCTTCAGACGCTCCTGATCTCCGGAATAAATGTAGCCCAACAGAAAATACTGCTGAAGAAAGCTCTTTTCTTTTATGGACTGCTGCTCTTTATTTTTCCGGGATGCGATCTCCTTCTGGATCTTCTGTATGGTGTCATGAAAGCGGTCCGGATCCACCGGTTTCAGTACATAATCCGTCACACCATAGCGGATCGCCTCCTGAGCAAAAGCAAAATCTCCATAACCGCTGAAAATTATAATTTCCAGATCCGGATATTCCTCTCTTGCTTTTTTTGAAAGCTCCAGACCATCCATATGCGGCATTTTGATATCTGTCAGCATCAGATCCACCGGATGCTTTCTCAACTCATTTAATGCCAGCTTGCCATTAGCCGCCTCATAAATCTCCCACTCTCCCTCCTCCATAGACAGAAGAAAGCGGATTCCGTCACGTTCCAGTTTTTCATCATCTACCACCAAAACTCTGTACATTCCTCACCTCGCCAAATATGGCCTGATCCACGTAAAAGCACGCAGATCAGGCCGTTTTTCTTTCATTTTAACATTATTCAACTAATTTGTCAGCCCTTAACAGCTCCTGCAACCACACCTTCAATGATATATTTCTGGCATGCAAGATAGAAGGCAATGATCGGAATGATGGAAAGGACAAGAACGCCCATCATCGCTCCCATATCAATGGTTCCGTAACCGCCCTTCAGATACTGGATGGCAATGGAAATGGTTTTATATTTCTTGATATCAAGTACCAGATATGGAAGAAGATAATCATTCCAGATCCACATGGTTTCCAGGATCGCTACAGTTACACAGGTCGGTTTCATAACCGGAAGAACCACTTTAAAAAATGTCTGGATCGGGGTACAGCCATCGATCATGGCAGCTTCTTCGATCTCGATCGGAATGGATTTTACAAAACCGCTGAACATAAATACCGCAAGTCCTGCTCCATATCCAAGATAAATGATGATCAGTCCCCACGGAGTATTCAACTTCAGGATGTTTGCGATCTTGGAAAGAGTAAACATTACCATCTGGAATGGTACGACCATGGAAAACAGGCACAGCATGTACATGGTTTTTGTCAGCGTGTTGGTAACACGGTTGATGTACCAGGCACACATGGAGGTACAGAGCAGAATTACCGCAACAGAAAATACTGTGATAAATAATGTCCATCCAAATGCCTGGAAAAATCCGGTTTTTGTGAGACCATTTACATAGTTTTCCAGACCTACGAACATTTTATCCGTTGGGATCGCAAAGGGATAACGACTGATGTATGCTTTTTTCTTAAAAGAATTAATCAAAACCAGAAGGATCGGGAAAATATAAGCAACAGATACCACACTCAGGATCGCAGTCCACAGACCGCTGAATTTTACTTTTTTATTCATTACTGCTGTACCTCCTTACTTCTTGTGAGACGATTCTGGATCATGGCAATTGCTCCAACCAGGATAAAGAAGATCACGGCCTTCGCCTGTCCTACACCTTCCCATCCGGTACGTCCATAGAAGGTATTGTAAATATTCAGTGCAAGCATTTCTGACATATTGGAAGGCTCACCATTTGTAAGAGCAAGGTTCTGGTCAAAAAGCTTGAAGGAGTTGGTAAGTGTCAGGAAAGTACAGATGGTGATGGACGGCATGACCATAGGAATGATCACATGCTTCAGAAGCTGTCCTTTGTTCGCACCATCGATCTGTGCAGCCTCGATCAGTTCACCCGGGATATTCTGGATACCTGCAATGTAAATGATCATCATATATCCGATCTGCTGCCAGCACATCAGGATCACAAGACCCCAGAATCCGTAAACAGAAGAATATGTAAGTGTTTTATTGATCTGAAGAAGCAGACCGTTTAACAGAAGCTGCCATACATAACCAAGGATGATTCCACCGATCAGGTTTGGCATAAAAAATACAGTACGGAATATATTGGTTCCTTTGATCTTCTTGGTCAGAAGCAACGCAACTGCAAAACCGATCACATTGATCAGAACTACTGATACAACCGTAAATGCGGTGGTGTACCATAATGCATGTCCAAAGGTTCCATCCTCAGTAAAAATCTTCACATAGTTCTGTAATCCCACGAATTTTGCATCCGTTACTGTGGTAAATTTACAGAAGGAAAGATATACGCCCATGATAAAGGGAACGATAAATCCAATGGTAAATGCCAGCAGGGTAGGCAGGACAAAAACCGGAAAATACTTTTTCATCATCTTATTCTGCATGTTTTCTCTTCCTTTCTCCTGAGGATGCATCCTTCCCTACTTTACACATCCTCTCTTCATTAAAAGAGGCAGGCGGAAACCGCCCACCCCTTCGTGATCACGTTTCAGTTATACCTTATCAGCCTTCATTTGCTGCTTTGTACTCTTTTGCCCATCCGTCAACAAATGCAGTTTTCACAGCATCCCACTCGCCGGTACCCTGTGCATACTCAAGCATTGCACTGCCGACCTGGTTTTTCCACTCTTCAGAAGGCATGGTTGTAAAGTTCCATGAAACCGGAGTTTTACCAGCTTTTACATATTCGTCGGCTGCTTTTACAAGCGGATTTGCAGACTCATAATTCTCATCAAAGGTCTTGAATGGTGTTGTAAATCCCATTTCCTGGCTTATAGATTCTCTTCCTTCATCACTTGTGATAACCCAGCTGAGGAAATCAAGAGTTGCCTGGATATCCTTCTCATCTGCTTTTTTGTTTACGCACCAGTAGTTCTCACTGCCTGTGCAAAGTCCCTGGTCCTCTTCACCATCTACACCAATATAGATTGGAAGCATTCCCATATCCTCGTCTGCTACTTCGTTATCTTTGATGTTATCATAAGCCCAGGTTCCATTCTGATAGAACACAGCCTCTCCAAGACCAAATTCAGCATTTGCATCATCGATAGTCTTGCTGGAAAGAAGGCTTGGCTCACAGGTAGAATCTGTGATATAAAGGTCAAACAGGTTCTTGAAGTTGTCAAGATAGGTCCCTTTGATCGCATCTGTGGATGTGATTCCGTCTTCTTTGTACTCATAATAAATTGGAAGGTTTGCAAGGTGTGTCTTGAAGCGCCAGTCACTGGAAGAATCAAAGCCTGCGGAAGTAAATGCACCGTCAACTCCAAGGTCATCTTTCTTAGCCTGGATATCATCTGCAACCTTCTTTAATGTCTCAAAATTGTTGATCTCATCTGCAGACTTGATCACAGCGCCATCCATCTCACAGTATTTCTTAAGAAGCGCTTTGTTGTAAATAATTCCATATGTTTCAATTACATAGGCGATACCGTCAACTGCACCGCTGTCCTCCTTCAGTACGAAATCGTCACTCTCCACATTTTTATAAACATCGCTGTCTTTCAGGTCATAGCAATAATCCTTCCAGGATGCAAGTCCAACTGGTCCGTTAACCTGGAACAGTGTCGGAACCTCATCCTTGGCCATCTCTGATTTCAGAGTAGACTCATAAGTTCCGGAAGCAGCTGTAACAACGGTAACCGGTACACCAGTCTCATCGGTGTATTTCTTTGCCAGGTCTGACCACTGATCTGCCTGCTCCGGTTTAAAATTCAGATAATAAACAGAGCCTTCACTGTCATCCCCCTTTGCCATAGCCGGAACTGCCGGGATCATAGTAGCTGCCATCAAAGCTGCAAGACCAAATGCTGTTGCTTTTTTCATTCTCATAATCGTACCTCTCCTTTACCTTATATGATATTCAATTTGTTTCGCGGATATGCTTAAAACGTCCATTTCGCATATTCCTGACCGATAAGCTTCAAATCAGCTTCTCGATTAACTTGATATTATTGTAAATCGAAGAGGTCATTTTCACTATATAAAAAAATCAAGAAACATGTTGATTTTTTTATATAGTAAAAATATTGATATTTTATCATGAAAAAAGAAGCCGGAACAGGCTTGCTCCCATTCCGGCTTCTTCCATATATTATTTTCGATTCATCATGCTTTATTGACAGATCCGAAAAGCTCCATTTTCTCTTTAACAGTAGCTTTGATCGCTTCTGCTCCAGGTGCAAGAAGCTTACGTGGGTCATATCCTTTACCCTGCTGATCTTTACCCTCTTCAATGTATTTACGTGTAGCTTCAGCAAATGCAAGCTGGCACTCTGTATTTACATTGATCTTGGAAACGCCAAGGCTGATCGCTTTCTTGATCATGTCTGCCGGGATACCTGTACCACCGTGAAGAACAAGCGGCATATCTCCTGTCAGTTTCTGAATAGCATCCAGAGTCTCAAAGCTTAAGCCCTGCCAGTTAGCCGGATATTTTCCGTGAATGTTACCGATACCAGCTGCAAGGAAGTTGATTCCGAGATCTGCAACTCTCTTGCACTCCTCAGGATCAGCGCACTCGCCCATACCAACAACACCATCTTCCTCGCCACCGATAGAACCAACCTCTGCCTCAAGAGACATGTTGTGCTCAGCAACGATCTTAACCAGCTCTTTAGTCTTAGCTACGTTCTCATCGATCGGATAATGAGATCCGTCGAACATAATGGAAGAGAAACCAGCCTCAACACATTTCAGGCATCCATCATAGCTGCCGTGGTCAAGATGAAGAGCAACCGGAACAGTGATGTTCAGCTCTTCCATCATACCGTTAACCATACCTACAACAGTCTTATAACCTGTCATGTATTTACCGGCACCCTCGGAAACACCAAGGATTACAGGAGAGTTGAGCTCCTGAGCTGTCTGAAGGATAGCTTTTGTCCACTCAAGGTTGTTGATGTTGAACTGACCAACTGCATAATGGCCTGCTTTTGCTTTTTTCAGCATTTCTGTTGCGTTTACTAACATGATAAAATCCTCCTAACCTGTATTAGGATACGGAAAAACCGTGTCCTTTATATCCAACCGTACTCATAATAGCAGATTTCCTTTGGTAAGTCCAGTATTTTACCAAAAATGCTGATGCTGTGGGAATTATTATTTTTTTTGAGAAAAAGCTTGCAATTTTATCAAATGTTATGTATAATATATTTGTTGTTCACGGATGGATTCCCGAGTGGCCAAAGGGGGCAGACTGTAAATCTGTTGGCACCGCCTTCGAAGGTTCGAATCCTTCTCCATCCAGCGAATTTAGCTCTTACATCTTTGCGATGTAGGAGCTATTTTTTTGTGCAAAAAGAAAACCGCAAAGGGGCCGCAAAGCCGCGGCCCCTCTGCACACCCCTCGGGCTTTTTTTAAGGAGTTCTTGGTTGTGGATGAGGGGAGGGTGTTGACTTGTGTCTGTATGCTTGGATATTGGATGTGGGACGCTGTGCCGATCTGGTTCCTGTATGCTTCGGTGTTGGTTGTGGGATGCTGTGCCGATCTGGTTCCTGTATGCTTCGGTATTGGTTGTGGAGCGTTGTGCCGATTTTTTCTTATATGTTGTGTTTTTTTGTCACTGGGCAGGATGTACATTCGCTTCTATTCTCTGTTCTCTGCGGTTGAATTTTCAGCCGGGGATGTGGCAGCGGTATGGGCTGCTGCGGAGGAGGTGTGATACTGCTTAGGCTGCGGGGATCGGCGTTATTGAGACAGGGGCTGCTGTCTGAGCCAGAGGCGAGTTCTGCCCCTGTCTCAATGTTTTTAGCCGATTTCCGGAGCCTTATCAGTATCCGCCGACGGAGCCCTGCCCGTACCGCTGCCACATCCCCGGCGTACGGTTCATTCCATCCACCACAATAAAGGATTGAAAATAACAACCTGTGCGGTTCATCCCACCACACAAAGAAAAAGACGGCCACCCCAAAAAACGAGACAGCCGTCCTTTCCTCACACATCATACATAGGAAATCGAAACACCGAAAAAAAATCTATTTGTTAACTCTGTTAACCGTATTACCATCCAGAAAAGCCTTGATATTATCAACCGTAATATCCATGATCCTCTGTCTGGAAGCCTGCGCAGCCCAGGAGATATGCGGAGTGATGATGCAGTTTTTAGCCTTGAGAAGCGGATTATCCCCCCTTGATTGGCTCAGTAGAAACAACATCAAGACCAGCAGCATAAACCGTCCCACTATTCAGAGCATCTGCCAGATCCTGCTCAACAACAAGCTGACCACGGCTGTTGTTGATAAGGATAACTCCATCCTTCATCTTCGCAATATTCTCTTTATTAATCATACCCTCTGTCTCCGGGAAAAGCGGGCAGTGAAGGAAGATCACATCAGACTGTGCAAACAGCTCATCAAGAGAAACATACTCCGCAAGCTTGGCACCAGCCTCACTCTAATAAACATCATAAGCAAGAACCTTCATATCCAAAGCATTAAGCAGCTTAGCAGTAGCCTGACCGATCCTTCCAAGACCAATGATACCGGCAGTCTTTCCGTAAAGCTCGATCATCGGATAATCCCAGTAGCACCAGTCATCATTATTCTCCCATTTACCGGCCTTAACAGTCTCATCATGATGGCCATAGTGAGAGCAGATCTCAAGAAGAAGACCAAGAGCATCCTGGCCAATGATCTGAGTACCGCTCTGCTGTATGCTCATCCGGTCCGATCGCCAGAAGTCCGTCTGAGTCTCCTACAATGATATCACCAGGATTGATAGCGATTCCTGCGATTCCTCTGGATTTTGCGTAGTTGCTCATGATCTCACCGCAAAGTGCTCTGCTCAGGCTTCCTTTGTTTTCAAGAACGATAACATCTCCCGGCTGAGCCATATCCAGTGCTTTATGAAACAGAAGATTATCTCCTGCCGGTGCATTTACTGTAAATGCAGTTCCCAGAAGTCTTGCCTTCGGGTTCAGCGGGAAAATACTGGAATCTACGGCAGCGATCCTTCCACAGTTATCATCAATATTTGCAACCGGAATCCCACGGAAGGCTTCTACTAATTCTTTTGACGGTCTTTCAAAATTTCGTCTGATCCTACATCCTAATGCCATATGAAAACCTCTCTTCTTTTGATTTTCTTTTTTAATTGTATTTATCATATCATACAAGCTTACTATTGAATAACGAATAATTTCTCTGTATAATATAAATAATTTTTATATTATCAAAGCTTAAACCACCCTATAGACAACACCAAAGAAAAGGAGCTGTTCATATGAATCTTGCTGAAATCGAAACCTTTCTCACCATTGTAAATACCAAGAGCATCACCCGTACAGCGGATCTTCTTTTTCTTTCCCAGCCTACTGTCAGCCACCGGCTCACATCTCTGGAGAACGAACTGGGTTTTCCCCTTGTGATCCGTCAGAAAGGCCACAAGCAGGTGGAACTGACTGCCAAGGGAACGGATTTTATCATCCTTGCGGAACGCTGGATGTCTCTCTGGAAGGAAACTATGGAGCTGCAGCGCAATCAGGATTCCCTGCTGCTTACCATCGGCTGTACAGACAGCCTGAACGTAGCTGTTTTCGCACCACTGTATGACAGGATCTTAAATGAGCAGACCAAGCTGGACCTGAACATCGAGTCCCATCACTCTTCAGAGCTCTACGGTCTTCTTGGAGAACACAGCATTGATATCGGATTTGTCTACCACAAATTGCATTACAAGAATATCATAACAGAGAAAATCTTCGAAGAAAAACTTTATCTGATACAATCGGATCAGCCAGTGATTCCGGCTCCGGCAATACATACCGATGAGCTGGATCCATCCCTGGAGCTGTTTTTAAGTTGGGATGACAATTATCAGATCTGGCATGACCGCTGGCTTTCCTCCGCTTCCAGGCCTCACATTGCGGCAGATACCATCACACTTTTGGACCGTCTCTGGAAAAAACCGGGAAACTGGATGGTCGCACCACAGTCTGTGATCCTGGAGCTTTCCCATTACCGGCCTCTTTTTATCAGTGAACTGAAAAACACACCGCCAAACCGTGTCTGCTATAAGATCAAGCATAAATATCCAAAGTCCACTAGCAAACGTGCCGTGGAATTCTTCGAAAATGCACTGGAAGACTTTCTTGCAGAATCCACTCCGTCCTTCCCGATCGGCCAGGTATGGGAACGACAGAAATAAAAAAAACGGTAAGCACAAGTCCGTCAGGAAGATTTTCTGCTTTACCGTTTCTTCTTATTATATTATTTATACCAGGATTTTTGATCCACCGCTTTCCGCCACATAAAGCAACAACGGGCTTCGACTTGTTTCATCATATATCAAGAACACTTTGTTTACAAGGATTTTCAGCATTTCCATGAAAAACAATATTTCGTCTGATTGCGTCTATTTTCTTTTATTTGTCACAAAAATTGTCATAAAAGAGCCACGCCCGATAAAGGGAATGGCTCTGATTATTACATTATATTTTCAAGCTTTTTTATTTCATTCTGTACTCTTGCAGCATCTACGTGATTGTATATGTTCATTGTAATGCTTATGTCACTATGTCCCATAATCATTTGTAAAACTTTGATATCTAGGCCAGCTTCTGCACATCTGGTGCAAAACGTATGCCTCAGCATATGTGGATGTGTCAAGTATAGGACAAAAAAATTTTATTTTTTTCTGCCGAAGACTATCTGACGTTTCCATCAGGTAGTCCCAGCACCTTTATTATCTTCTGATAAATCATTCTTGTCCTGCTCAAGTTATCTCTGTTCTGAAAAAATATCGTCAAAATTCCATTCGATTTCAATTTCATCCTGAATCAGAGAAACAGCAGCACCCGTCACTGCAATCAGCCCCACTCTCCAGTTCATACAGGTAAGCCACAAAAGAATACAGATAAAATTCAGATGCGCACTGTTCCATGTACATGTCTGAAAAACAAATCATCACACCTGGCATTACTCGGTAAACCGTCATAACGCCCTCTCCTGTCGCATCATTTAACATAAGAACAGCGCAATTCTCATTCTGAATCACAGGCTTCACATTACTTCCAAGACTTGCAATTTCATTTACATTCAAATTTCTTCTCCTTTCACATAGTGGTATTTCTTTGTATTAGTTTCATCTAACCTTTTTTTCTATTATCTTAACATGAGAATCGAGCATTATCCAGACCTGAACGGACGACAATAATCCATTTAGACAAAAATAAAGTTCCAGACTTATTATCTGAAACTTTATTATAAATCCAGCATCATTGCATTACTTCACACAACGGAAATATACCATAGAACCGTCAACATGGATATCCGTTTCTTTATATAGTTTTTGAAGGATATCTCTCAGCTCTTTCTCCGTCTGAAACGGTGGAGAAAACCACCCTTTCTTTGCAAGAATATTTTTTACCAGCCAATCTGTCCGTTTCGATTTTCCCCTGATTTGACACTCCCCACAGCTAAAGTAGGGGGATTCTTGCTTCTCCCACTACTGCATTGGCAAACACCTTACGGTACTGCAATGTCTTACACAGTGTCCACAAGCT